>NZ_JPRS01000138.1 GCF_000738085.1 Cryobacterium sp. MLB-32 | reverse complement strand
AGGCGGCCGCCACCCGCGCGGCCACCGCCGCGAAGAAGGCCGCCGCAGCGGGAACCACCCCGGTTCCGGTCAAAGCGCCGGTCAAGCGCGCCCCCGCGAAGAAGGCCGCACCGAAGGCGACGGGCACGGGGGCGTGACCGGACTCTTCATCACCCTCGAGGGCGGCGACGGCACGGGCAAATCCACCCAGGCGCAGCTGCTCACCGACTGGCTCGAATCCGAGGGGCGCACGGTTGTGCGCTCCCGTGAGCCCGGCGGCACCGAGGTGGGCGTGGAGATCCGTGAGATCGTGCTGCATCACCGCGGCGAGATCGCCCCGCGCGCCGAGGCGCTGCTCTACGCCGCCGACCGTGCGCAGCACGTGGAGACCAAGCTGCGCCCGGCGCTCGCCCGCGGCGAGGTGATCGTGCAGGACCGCTACCTCGACTCCTCCGTCGCCTATCAGGGCGCGGGACGCGTGCTCGGTGCCACCGAGGTGCGCGATCTCTCGCTCTGGGCCGCCGAGGGTCTGCTGCCGGATCTCACGATCCTGCTCGACCTCGACGAAACGGATGCGCGTAGCCGCCTCGACGCCGCCAACAAGCGTTTCGACCGGCTCGAGGCCGAGAAGAGCGAGTTTCACGCCCGGGTGCGTGCCGCGTTCCTGGCGCTCGCCGACGCCGAACCCGACCGGTTTCTGGTGCTGGACGCCGCGGCATCCGTCGACAGCATCGCCGCGCAGATCCGCGCTCGCGTCGCGACCCTGCTCTGACCAGCTGAGACTGTCAGCGGCGGAAGGTAGCCTAGGTTCATGGCAGTGTGGGAAAACCTGACGGGACAGGCTGAGGCCATCGAGATTTTTCGCGCCGCCGCCGCGGTCGAGGCCCGGGTCGCCGCCTCGTCCATGACCCATGCGTGGCTCATCACCGGCCCGCCCGGGTCCGGGCGGTCCAACCTCGCGTTCGCCTTCGCGGCCGCGCTACTGTGCCCCGGCACTCCGGACGGTGACCGCGACGCCATCCGTCAGGTCGACGCCCGCACCCACCCCGACCTCAGCGTGCTCACGACCGACGGGGTCATCATCAAGATGGCGACCGTGAAAGAGGCCGTCGCTCGCTCGCAATACTCGCCGTCCGTCGGGCGCTACCGCGTGATCGTTGTCGAAGACGCCGATCGTATGGTTGAGCGCACCTCCAACGTGCTGCTGAAGGCGCTTGAGGAGCCGCCGGAGCGCACCGTGTGGATCCTGTGCGCCCCCAGCGAAGCGGATCTCCTCCCCACGATTCGCTCCCGCGTGCGCACCGTGCGGCTGCGCGTGCCCAGCATCGACGACGTCGCCGACCTGCTGGTGAAGCGCGACGGCGTCGACCCGGCCATCGCAGAGCTGTCCGCACGCCTCGCGCAGAGCCACATCGGCATGGCGCGCCGCCTGGCGACCAACCCGGAGGCTCGGCTGCGGCGCGAAGAAACCCTGAACGCGGCCCTGGGAATCCGCTCGGTGTCGATGGCGGTCAACGCCGCCGCGCGCCTGCTCGCGATCGCGGGCGATGATGCGAAGGCCATCACGATCGAACGCGATGCCGCCGAGCGCGAGGGAGTGCTGCGTTCGCTCGGGGTCGAGCCGGGGCAGTCCGTTCCCGCGGGCCTGCGCAGCCAGGTCAAAGCGCTCGAAGACGACCAGAAGCGCCGCGCCGTGCGCAGTCTGCGCGACGGAATCGACCGCATCCTCGTGGATCTGGCGTCCCTCTACCGAGACGTGATGATGGTGCAGCTCGGCCGCGAACAGGCCGTGATCAACCGTGAGCTCGGCGCGCAACTGCAGAGCGCATCCGCGTCCAGCTCGCCCGCAGCTACGGTCGCGACAATGGATGCCATCGCGCTGGCGCGCAGCAGAATCCAGTCCAATGTTGCACCGGCGCTGGCCCTTGAGGCTATGCTCGTGTCCGCCATCCGGCGTTGATGCGCGACCACAGGCGACACCAATTAAAGGAAATTCGATGACACACCGAAGTCGCCTGATCGCGGCCGTGGCCGGCGCTGTTGTGCTCACGCTCGGCCTGAGCGGATGCGTCTCCGCGTTCATGCCCCAACCGGCGCCGAACACGTCCACGCCCACGGGTGAATCCGTCGACGCGGCCCTGGAGCCGTTCTACAGCCAGGTTTTGGCGTGGAACGACTGCGGCGAGGGCATGCAGTGCACCACGGCGACGGCGCCCCTCGACTACGGCGACCCGGGCGCCGGTGATGTGAATCTCGCCCTCGTGCGACACCAGGCGACCGGCAGCAACCGGGTCGGTTCCCTGCTGGTCAACCCCGGAGGCCCCGGGGCCTCGGGCTATGACATCGTGAAGAACTCGCTCGACTTCATCACCGACAACACGCTGCAGTCGAGCTTCGACGTCGTCGGCTTCGACCCCCGCGGTGTCGGACGGTCCTCCGCTGTGGCCTGCTACGAACCGGCCGCCATGGACGAATACCTCTACGGCCTCACGACCGCCGCCCGCGGCACGGATGCCTGGATCGCCGAACTTGAGGCCTCCTCCGCGGCCTTCGGGGCCGCGTGTGCCACCAATACCGGCGCCCTCCTCGAACACGTCGATACGCAGAGTGCTGCCCGCGATCTGGATCTGCTCCGCGCCGTGCTCGGAGACGCGAAGCTCAACTACCTCGGCTACTCCTACGGCACCTACCTCGGGGCCACCTTCGCCGAGCTGTTCCCCGACAAGGTGGGGCGCCTCGCCCTTGACGGGGCTCTCGACCCGGCCACGACCAACTTCGAGGTGACGAAGCTGCAGGCGAAGGGCTTCGAAAGCGCCCTGCGCGCCTACCTCGCTGATTGTCTGGCCGGAACGGATTGTCCGTTCGACGGCACCGTGGACGACGCTATGGCCACGGTCGCCGCGCTGCTCGCATCCGTTGATGTCAGCCCGATCACCAACAGCGACGGCCGTCAGCTCGGGTCCAATGCCCTGCTCACCGCCATTATCTACCCGCTGTACCAGCAAGCCGCCTGGCCGCTGCTCAGCACGATGTTCACGAGCGTGATGCGGAACGACGCGACGGATGCGTTCCAGCTCGCGGATTCCTACAACGGACGCCAGGCCGACGGCAGCTACCTCGACAACTCGAGTGAGGCCTTCTCGGCGATCAACTGCGTGGACTACGCCTACAACGATGACCCCGCCGCCATGCGAGCGCAGGCGGCGGAGATTGAGGCTGCGGCGCCGATCATCGGTAGGTACATGAGCTTCGGCGATATCGGCTGCGCGAATTGGCCGTACGCATTCACCGGAGAGCGGGGAGAAATTCACGCCACGGGCGCCGCCCCGATTCTCGTCATCGGCACCACGAACGATCCGGCCACCCCCTACGCCTGGGCGCAGAGCCTCTCGAAGCAACTCGACAGCGGCACCCTCGTCACGTTCCAGGGCGAGGGGCACACCGCCTACAACAAGGGCAGCGCGTGTGTGAACGACGCGGTGGACAACTATCTCGTGAAGGGAATCGTGCCCGACGCCGATCCGATGTGCTGATCGCCGTGCCGGCGACATCTGCTCAGTGCGCCCGGCTTTGTGCACAATTGCAGGGCGTGAAACAATCGGACCATGTCTGAAACGCCACAGCTGGGCCTGCGTGAACGCAAACGCCGAGCGACCCACCGGGCCATCCAGATGGCCGTGCTGGGCCTCGCCAAAGAGCGGGGCATCGAGAAGGTTACGGTCGAGGACATCAGCCGGGTGGCGAATGTGTCACCACGCACGTTCTTCAACTACTTTGCGTCGAAGGACGCCGCGTTCGTGGGGGACACGCCCGGGATCGCATCCGAAGCCGATGTCGAGGCGTTCGTCACCGGTGGACCGCATGGCGACCTGCTCACGCAGCTGGCCACCCTGCTCGCGGCCAACATGCAGCGCACCGAAGACGACCACGAGCTCTACCAGCTGCGCCGCGAGGTGATGAAAAACAACGCGTACCTCTTCGGCATGCGGATGGCCACCCTGCGTGAGTTCGAGGTGCAACTGCAGCAGATCGTCGTTCGGCGGTTCCTGACCGACGAGCCCGAACTCGCCGATGACCCGCAGCGCCTCGACGAGCGAGCCCTGCTCTTCACCCTCGTGGCCGCGGCCGCCATTCGGCACGCCTGGCAATGCTGGGCGGACGGAACGGGGACACCCTCCCTGTCCGAGCGGGTTCGAACCTCATTCACCGACGTGTACGCGATGACCCGCCGAACCGGCTAGGCTTGAGTCTTGTGTCACCGACTGCCTTACGGGGTGGTCTGGTATCGCCGCCTTAGCTCAGTTGGTAGAGCATCTCACTCGTAATGAGAAGGTCGTCAGTTCGATTCTGACAGGCGGCTCCATGGAAAAACGGTTGCCATGGCATCCGAGGCGTGAATGACCTGTGGCTGTGGCTGTGGCTGGGCGATGTATTCTCTGCCGCGCGTGAACAGGGGCTTGCGCCTGATCCAGGCGCTTCGCAGGCTATGGTCATGACAACTACGCCGAACGTCAAGGCTTTCACCCGTATCAATGCCCGGTTTACCGGCCTCTCGCGGCTCGTCACCGGCGACTTCATCACCGGTGACTCCCTCGCCATCATCAGCACCGTCGATGCCGATGACGCCTACACCGAGGTGCGCCGGGTCAAACTGGACGACATCGCCACCGATCATGGTGACTTCGATTCGTTCCGTGACGAGGTTGTCGGGGCACTCGGGCACATCGCTGACGAGATCGCCGCAACGGCGGGTCTCACCATCACCGGTCACACCGGTCACGACGAGGTGTTCTGGACTGCCGCGTGATTCCCTGAACCCCGTCCGTTCTCCTGCGGCTCCGCAAGGCCGATCAGTGCCCGTGCGGATGTCTCGCGCACGTCGCGCCCCTTGACACACGAACTACTTAGAGACACAATCTAGTTATGGACGCAACCAGTCAGGATCTCCCGGCATCGCCAGGCGAGGAGTGGCCGAGTGATTGGCTGAGGGCAACGCTGGGTTTTCTGGCGTTGCGTGCGCTGGAGGCTGGCCCCTCCTACGGATACGCAATCATCCGGGAACTCGAGCAACACGGTCTCGGCACAATTAAGGGCGGCACGCTCTATCCGTTGCTGACGCGCTACGAGGCCGCCGGTCTGGTCGTCACCGAATGGCGGCCGGGGGAGGCAGGGCCCGGACGAAAGTACTTCGCGGTCACGGAGCGGGGTCGCAGCGAACTCGAGCGGCTGCGAGCAGCCTGGGCGCGCTTCACTGACGTCAGCACGAGCTATCTGGCCCCAGGGCCACGTAAGGAGGACATCTCATGAATCTCACCTCGTCCGATAAGAAATGGTTCGATGAGCTCGTCCTGGAGCTTCGCATGCGCGATGTCTTCGGACACGCAATCGGCGACGCGGTAGCGAGCGCCCGCGAACTCGTCAGCGACACGGGTCAGAGCGCCGAAGAGACCTTCGGGCCTGCGCGTGCATACGCCGCATCGCTCGACCTGCCTCGCGGGTCAGGGCGCGATTGGGTGACCAGGGGCTTGTGGACGTCGATGTTCGGGCTGCTGGCCTTCCTGATGTTCGTCCAGGCCATCGGCGCCTGGGTACAGGATGAACCGCTCCTGATGAGTCCGGCACAGCTCGTGCTTGCCGCGGCTCTCGGCGGGCTCGTCGCCCTCTTGCCGCTCTACATCCTCGCGGCGGTCCGGCGCCCGTGGTTGCTCGCGGTGCTCCTTGGTGCCGGTGCCGGTAGCGGGTTTCTCTGGTCAGCGCTGACGCCGGCTCCAGCGGAGGCCTGGCTTGTTCTGGATCCGCTTCCGTGGCTGGTGGCCAGTGGACTGGCCATGGTTCTCCTGTCGGTCGTGAATACGATCCAAACTCTGCGACGCGGCAGCCTGGATGACATCACAGAACCCATCCCCGGCCGGCCGGCGGCGGGCGTCCTGGGCCGACGAGTGTTCGTGATGTTCGCCAACTGGCTTTTCCCTCTCGGGGCGGCACTCCTGCTCCTGCTCTGCGTGGCCATCCTGCTCAATCGCTGAACGGGCCTGGGCCACCCACGTGTCGGATGCCGCACGGGGCTGATCTGCGTCGCCCCCGTCGTTTACTCGCGTGGTTTAGGATCCGGGGGTGAACGCACCATATACGCCGACCCGGATGGCGACATCGTGACCAGCCCCGCCCTCGCCCGTCGTCTCGGGCTGACCGATGCCGTCGTGATCGGCCTCGGTTCGATGATCGGCGCCGGCATCTTCGCCGCGTTCGCGCCCGCCGCTGCGGCGGCCGGGCCGCTGCTGTTGGCGGGGCTGGCGATCGCCGCCGTCGTTGCGGTGTGCAATGCCACCTCGTCTGCCCAGCTTGCGGCCCAGTACCCGACGTCGGGCGGCACCTATGTGTATGGGCGCGAGCGGCTCGACGCGTGGCCGGGATTTCTGGCCGGATGGGGATTCGTCATCGGCAAGACCGCGAGTTGCGCTGCGATGGCCTTGACGTTTGCGGCCTACACGGCACCGGCCGGCTGGGAGAAACCCGTCGCCGTGCTCGCCGTCCTGGGCCTGGCCGCCGTGAACTACGTCGGCGTGACCCGAACCGCACGGCTCGCCCGCATCATCGTCACCATCGTGCTGGTGGTCCTTGCGCTGGTCGTTCTCGCCGGTGCGCTCAACCCCGGTGTGCGGCAGCCGCTCGTTGACAGCGGTGCCGACGCGGTGGGCTGGTACGGCGTTCTGCAGTCCGCGGGATTGCTGTTTTTCGCCTTCGCCGGCTACGCCCGGATCGCCACGATGGGTGAAGAGGTGAAGACCCCGACGCGCACGATCCCACGCGCGATTCTCCTCGCTCTGTCCATCGCCCTCGTCGTGTACGTCGTGATTGCCGTCACTCTGCTCCTCACCCTGGGCGTCGACGGACTCGCCGCATCCGCTCGGCCGTTGAGTGACGTCGTCGTGGCGGCGGGTTGGGGCTGGGCCGTGCCGATCGTCGGTATCGGCGCAGCGGCGGCAGCCCTCGGCGCGCTCCTCGCGCTCATCACGGGCGTCGGGCGAACGAGCCTCGCCATGGCCCGCAACCGGGACCTTCCCGGCTGGCTTGCCGCGGTGCATCCGCGTTACGGCGTGCCCCACCACGCGGAGATCGCCCTGGCCGTTGTGGTCTCCGTCCTCGTTCTCACCGTCGACCTGCGCGGGGCCATCGGGTTCTCGTCGTTCGGCGTGCTCCTGTACTACGTGGTTGCCAACGTCGCCGCGTTCACCCAGACCGGCACGCACCGCCGCTACCCTCGTGCCCTCCAGATCGGCGGGGCGATTGCCTGTCTCGTGCTGGTCGCGACGCTGCCGATCCCCTCGATCGTCGGGGGAATCATCGTTCTCGCCGTTGGCATCCTTTACCGCTTGGCTCGCCTCAGGCTCGCCCGACGCTGAGGTTGTCGACCCTGCGGGGTGGCCGGATCCGTACGGACTGAGTAGCGTCGAGTGAGCGTGGCCGATCCCCGGCCGCACCTCCCCGCAGAGGAGCACAGATGTCTTTCCAGGCGTACCTCGACAGCATCGAAGACAAGACGGGGCTGACCCCGCGTGAGTTCGTCGCGCTGGCCCACGAGCGGGGTTTCGACGATCCGTCCGTGAAGGCCGGGGCCATTGTCGAGTGGCTGAAGATCGACTATGACCTGGGCCGTGGACACGCCATGGCGCTGGTGCACGTCATCAGGAACGGGGCCACGATCGACGCGAAGCACGTGGGAACGGGGACCGCGCACAGCGACGCGTCCGACACGCTGTGGCTGGACGGGAAGCACAACCGACCCGAGTGAGTCCGTCCGCTCCGTGCCCCGCCGCATCTCCAGCGATTCCGTGTGCCTGCCGTGTTTCTGCCGGCACGTGACTCGTGCGCCGGCGTCAACGCAACGAGCCCACCCGAGCGACGCGAGGCGGGGTCTCGTGTGCGAGAAGCCGCGCGATTGAGGAAGGGGCGCGATAGAGTGCGGTCATGGGGAAGATCGTGAGATTACGCTGGGGGGCTATCGGCCTCGCCGTGATACTGGGGGTCGGTGGCGGAATCGTTGTGGTCTCCGCGGCCACAGCTGACCCAGCACCGGTCGTTGTCGTGGTGGATTCGGATCCAGCCCGAGACGCCGTTCTCATCGCGCGGCACGCCCAACGGGTAGCGGATGCTGCCGCAGCTGCGGCGCAGGCAGCGGCGGCCGAGGCGGCCCGTGTCGCCGCGGAGCAGCAGGCAGCGGCGGACGCGCAGGCGGCAGCCGACGCTCGGATCGCAGCCGATGCTCAAGCGGCAGCCGATGCTCGGGCCGCGGTGCACGACGGCACGGTGCCTGCGGAGGAACAGGAGTACGAGTTCGCGCAGAATCCGAGCGAGGGCGGATCGGCGCCTAACCCGAGCATTGAATGGGACTCCAGAATTCTCGTTCCCTGGATCTCAGACATGGACCCGGAGGATCCAACCGCGGGGCATTGGATGTTGAGCATCTGCCCAGGTAGCGCCAGCCGCACGCCGAGTGGTCTGTTCTGCGACTAATCACCGTCGGGCCGACCAAACGGTCACGTGACAGCGGCGTCTCCTGACCCGGCTGGCCGCGCCCTCAAGAGGGTCGTTGACAGTTTCCGGAATGCCGCTCGAACTGCTGTGAGCGGGCCTGCGCGCTCGTGATGCGCGCGCAGACCCGGGTCCCTTGCTCAGACCGATGGTTACGCCTCGGCGAGTCCGGGCCGAACCTTTACGAACGTGATGCCGTCTTTCATGGGCTGAACGGTCTTCGCGGGGCGGCGGGAGAAACCCTTGGCGTCGAGACGGTTCTCCGCGCGCGTGCCCTCCAGATCGGCGGGGCGATTGCCTGTCTTGTACTGGTCGCGACGCTGCCGATCCCCTCGATCGTCGGGGGAATCATCGTTCTCGCCGTGGGCATCGTCTACCGCTTCGCTCGGCTCAGGCTCGCCCGATGCTGAGGTTGTCGCCCCTGCGGGTCAGACTTGGACGCCCGCACGGTGAGAGGGCTTTTACACGGTCGGCCCCGAGAGGTCGATCACGGCGAGGGCCGCCCGGGCATGGTTTGCGGCCTCGGAGGCGGTAATCGGGCCGAGCAGTCCGAGCAAGCGGCGCCGGTAGTCCTCGCCAAGCAGCAGGCTATACAGCGGTTCGGCCCTGGCGACGGCGTGCGCGCCGTGCTCGGATGCAATGTGCTCGGCGAGTCGCGCGATGTGCCGCATATCGCCATTGTCGTGGAGTTTTCGGGCGATCTCGGGAAACCGCAACGATTCGGCGATCACCAGCCGGTGCAGTCCGATCATCTGGGCCGAGTGCAACCCATAGACGATGCGCGTGGAGAGGGATTCGAGTGTCTCCGGATCCAGGGGCTCGCCGCTGACGTTCGCGGCCAGACGGTGCTGCATCTCGGTGAAGACACCGGCCTTGTCTCCGAAATAGGTGTAGAGCGTGCGCTTGGTTACCTGCGCGGCGGTAGCGATGCGGTCCACCGTGGCGTGGCCGAAGCCGTGCTCGAGAAATATCGGCAGGGCGGCATCGAGGATCTGGCCCCGACGTTCGACGCGTGCGGCCTCGGTGGGCCGGCCACGCTTGCGAACGGGCTTCTCCGAAAGCATGATGGTCCTTCTTCTGTCGAAACGGTACGGAACAAACGTACCCTCGGAGGTAGAATGAAACTACTTCGTATCATTAAACCGATACAGCTTTTCGACCCCCGGCCCCACAAGAGCCGAGGAGGGAGTCCCGTCATGTCCACCCGACCGGCTGCAACCCTGGCCCGCAAGGCCAGACCCACCGCCGCGCACAAGCGCTCGATCGATTTCTACCGCCGGATGGTACTCATTCGCCGGTTCGAAGAGCGTGCGGCCCGGTCGTATACGCAGGCGTTGATCGGCGGATACTGCCACCTCAACCTTGGCGAAGAGGCCGCGGTCGTCGGGCTCATGGCGGCACTGCGCCCCACCGACTACCTGTTCACCAACTACCGCGAACACGGCTACGCGATCACCCGCGGCGTCGATCCCAACCGGGTGATGGCCGAGCTCTACGGCCGGGTCGACGGCGTCTCCAAAGGCTGGGGCGGATCGATGCACATGTTCGACTTCGAGAAGCGGATGCTGGGTGGCTACGGAATCGTGGGCGGGCAGATCCCGCTCGCCACCGGTGCTGCCCTAGCCATCGACTACCGGAGCGGCGACGAGATCGTGTTGTGCACGATGGGCGACGGAACGACGAACATCGGGGCCTTTCACGAGTCGCTGAACATCGCCGCACTGTGGAACCTGCCGATCGTCTACGTCATCATCAACAACCGACTGGGGATGGCGACAACCGTGGACAAAGCCTCGGCCGAACCCGAGTTGTACAAGCGGGCATCCGCGTACCGAATGGCGTCTGAGCGTGTCGACGGCCTCGATCCCGCCGCCGTGTTCGCCGCCGCCGAGCGTGCGGTCGCCTCGGCCCGCGGCGGCAAGCCGTTTCTGCTCGAGGTCGTCACGGAGCGGCTGCGTGGGCACTCCGTCGTCGACCCGGCCACGTACCGCACCGCGGACGAGATGACGCTGGTGAAGGAACGCGACCCGGTTCACGCTCTCGCCGCGCGCCTGCTTGCGGATGCCCTCCTCGACGACGAGGCCCTGACGGCAATCGACGAGGAGGCCATGGCACGGGTCGCCGAGGCGGCGGCCTTCGCCGAAAACAGCCCGTTCCCCGATGTGTCGACCCTGTTCGACTACACCTACGCGACCCCCGCGGCCAACGACTCCCACCGCCTGCCCGGACAGCCCCTGTTCGAGCCGGAACCGATTCCCGAGAACGGAGCGCACGAATGAGCATCATGACCTATCGGCAGGCGCTGCACGACACGCTGCGCTCGGAGATGCTCCGGGATGAGAACGTCTTCCTGATGGGTGAGGAGATCGGGCTGTTCGATGGCGCGTACAAGATCACCGCCGGAATGCTCGACGAGTTCGGCGAGAAGCGCGTGCGAGACACTGCAATCGCCGAGGAAGGCTTTACCGGCGCAGCAATCGGTGCCGCCATGCTCGGGCTGCGGCCGGTCGTCGAGATCATGACCATCAACTTCTCGCTGCTCGCACTGGATCAGATCGTGAACCATGCCGCCAAGATCTACGGCATGTTCGGCGGCCAGGCGCGGGTGCCCCTGGTGATACGAACCCCGGGCGGCGGCGGACAGCAGCTCGGCGCCACTCACTCGCAGAACATCGAGCTCTTCTATGCTTTTGTTCCGGGTATGAAGGTCGTGGCCCCCAGCACGCCGGCCGACGCCAAGGCACTGCTGCTCGCGGCGATCCGCGACGACGATCCGGTGCTCTTTCTCGAGAACCTGTCCCTGTACAACACCAAGGGCGAGGTGCCCGACGCGGACGTGCCGGCGCAGATCGGCAAGGCCGCCGTCACTCGCCGCGGGAGCGACATCACGCTGATCGGCTACTCGCGGATGGCGCATGTTGCGGCCCAGGTGGCCGAACGGCTTGCAGAGTCAGACGGCCTCGACATTGAGGTGGTCGACCTGCGGAGCCTGCGTCCCCTCGACCGCGAAACGGTGGTGGAGTCCGTGAAGAAGACGCATTCGGCCGTCATCCTCGAGGATGACTGGCTGACGTACGGAATCGGCGCGGAGATCGCAGCCACGATCTCCGATGGCGCCTTCGACTACCTGGATGCCCCCGTGCGCCGCGTGGCGATGGCAGAGGTGCCCCTCCCGTATTCAAAACCGCTGGAAACGGCCGCGTTGCCGTCCGCGGATGACGTGATCGGCGCCATCCGTCAGACGCTCGACGCCGTCGGCCGCCGCCGCTACCCGATGGGTGAGAAGTCATGATTGAAATCAGAATGCCGCGTCTCTCCGACACCATGGAGGAAGGCGCAATTGCAATCTGGCACAAGCAGCCCGGCGACCGGGTCGACGTGGGCGATCTGCTCGTGGAGATCGAGACCGACAAGGCCACAATGGAATACGAGGCCTACGAGGCCGGCACGCTCACCGAACACCTCGTGCCCGAGGGGCAGCTGGTATCGATCGGCGCCCCGATCGCGCTGCTTGACGACGGCGTGGGGAACGTCGCGGTGCCCCAGGATGTTGCACCCGAGGCTGTCGCTCCGGCCGCCCCCCCGGTGAGCGCTGCCGTGGCGGTGTCCGCCACTGCCGTGGTCGAGGGAGCCACCGACGATTCGGCTCCCTTCCCTGCCGCGGCGAGACCGGAACCTGAGGTGGGGGAGCGGAGGTTCGCCTCGCCGCTCGTCCGCAAGCTCGCCCGCGAGAACCACCTCGACCTGAGCCACGTGCGTGGCACGGGCCCTGGAGGGCGCATCATCTTCGCGGATACCGTGCACCTGCTTGAGCATGAGGCCGAGCCCCCAGCTGGCCCCACGCCCGCGCTCGGTGCGCCAGCCACGCCCGCCTCGTCGGCCAGCACCGGTACGCCGGCGCCCGACGACAAGCGCGCACCGGAGTCCGTCCCACTGACCTCCCTCCGCCGCGTCGTTGCGCGGCGCCTGGGCGACAGCGCGCGCAGTGTCCCGCACTTCTACGTGACCGCCGCGGCGGATGCCGAAGAGTTCATGCTGCTGCGCACCGAGCTCAACGCCCAGCTGGTGGCGGCCGGCCGGTCGAAGGTGAGCGTGAATGACCTCCTGATCCGGGCGTGCGCGCTCGCGTTGCGCGAGCATCCGCTGGTCAACGCCTCGTACATTAACGATGCGAGCAGCGAGATGCTGGTGCACCAGCGCATCAATGTGGGGGTGGCCGTCGCAGCGGAGGCCGGGTTGATGGTGCCGGTGATCGATGATGCGGACCAGAAAACGGTCAGCCAGCTCGGAGCCGAGACGAAGCACCTGGTTTCCCTCGCGAATGACAAGAAGCTGACGCCCGCGCAGATGTCGGGCGGCACGTTCACGATCAGCAACCTCGGCATGTTCGGCGTGGAGCATTTCACGGCGATCATCAACCCGCCCGAAGGCGCGATTCTGGCCGTGGGTGGCACCGCCCGGGAAGCCGTCGTTGTGGGGGCGGATATCGTGGCCCGCTACCGGATGCACTACACGCTCTCGGCCGATCATCGGATCATCGACGGGGCCCTCGCGGCGACGTTCCTGCAGACGCTGACCCGATTGATCGAGAACCCCTGGACCATCGTGGCCTGAGCAACGAGGGGGAATCATTCGATGTGCGACGGGCTGCGTAAAAACGCTGCAGCCCGTCGCGGTCGTGGTGGTGCTGGCATCCGTTGCCGCGGGTGCGCTCCTGACGGAAGCGCGTTCGCGTGTTACGCCTCGGCGAGTCCGGGCCGAACCTTTACGAACGTGATGCCGTCTTTCATGGGCTGAACGGTCTTCGCGGGGCGGCGGGAGAAACCCTTGGCGTCGAGACGGTTCTCCGCGCGATACTCGGCCTGAGCCTGGTCGTAGACGGCGTTGACCTGCTCGCCCACGAACGACTCCTGCGACCCGTCGCTGAAGATGATGGACACGGGGGTCTTGGTCGGAAAGTGCCGGTTCATGCGGATGAAACCGTCGGCGTCCTGGTGCAGCGTAATCATGGAAGTCCCTTATTGAATGATCGAGGGTTCCAGTCTTGCCTATTGCGCGCTCTCCTCCGTCACGCGGCGCCGATGAAGGAGGAGCGTCCGCACCAGAACGGGCACGACGGAGACCACCACGATGCCCACGAGTACCAGGTCGATGTACCTCGCAGCGAATTCGGCGACGCCCGGAATGTGGGCGAGCAGGAAGCCCAGCCCCACGATCAGGACGGTCCAGACGGTGCCGCCGATGATGTTGAAGAGCGTGAACAGGCGACGCGGCATGCGGCCCACACCCGCGGCCACCGGGGCGAAGGTGCGTACCACGGGAACGAACCGGGCCACCAGCACAGCGGCCGGTCCGTAGCGAGCGAAGAATGCCTGGGTGCGTTCAACACTGCGTCGGCTGAACAGGCCGGATTCCTTGCGTTCGAAGATGCGTGGTCCCGACCGGTGCCCGATGACGTATCCCACTTGGTCGCCGGCCGCGGCGGCGACGGCCACGAGCAGCATCACGAGCCAGAGCGGCTGGGAGATCGCGCCACCGAAGGCGAGGATCCCGGTGAAGAACAGCAGGGTGTCGCCGGGTAGGAAGAAGCCGATCAGGAGCCCCGTCTCGGCGAAGACCACGGCACACACGAGAAGGAGGCCCCACACCCCGGCACCTGTGATCAGGGCCTGGGGATCGAGAACTCCGGCGGAGAGAATCATCGGGGAAGTCATATAAGTACAGGTCTACTCCCCGAATCCGTGAGTTCAGCTGTGTGCGCGCCGCGGGGATCGCGCGCGGCCTCCAGCCGCTCGGCGGCGCGCGCCAACACCGCTGCCCGACTCGGCTCGGGAACCGCCCGTCAGTGCGAGCGCTGGCCGTGCGACACCGTCCAGCGCCGCCACTGGTTTACGTCGCTGCACTGCACGGGCTCGGCATCGGACGGCCTAGCGCGCCGAGTAGCCGCCGTCGACGAGGTGGTAGCTGCCCGTGATGAAACTCGCCTGGTCGGACAACAGGTAGACGGCGAGGTCGGCAACCTCGTCCGCCGTGCCGAGGCGTCCGATCGGGTGCATGCCCACAATCGCATCGTGCATCTCTGCCGGGATTCCCGCGAGCATGGGCGTCTCGATGTAGCCAGGCCCGACGGCGTTCACGCGGATGCCGCGGGCGGCGTATTCGAGCGCAGCCGCCTTGGTCAGGCCCACGACGCCGTGCTTGGCAGCCACGTAGGCCGCGGCGTTGAGCTCCCCGTTCGTTCCGAGGATCGACGAGATGTTCACGATGGAGCCGCCGCCGGAATGCAGCAGGGCCGGAATCTGGTAGCGCAGGCCGTACGCCACGCCGCTGAGGTTGACGTCGATCACGCGTTTCCAATCCTCGATGTCCAGCTCGCCAACGGGATTACGCACGGGAGCGATACCGGCGTTGTTGACCGCGACCTGCAGTGCGCCATACGTGTCGAGGGCCACCTGCACCGCCGTGTGGGACTGCGCCGGATCCGCGGTGTCCTGCTGCAGGGCCACCGCGATCTGCCCGGCGGCCTCGATGCCGTCGACGACCGCCTGCGCCGCCTCGAGATGAATGTCGGTCACCACGACGGATGCCCCGTCTGCCGCGAGCCGCCGGGCGATGGCGGCGCCGATGCCGGAGCCGCCACCGGTCACAAGTGCGACCTTCGACTGAAAACCTGTCATGAGCTCTCTCCTTTGCTCCATGTTGCTTCGTGGTCGGCGCCAGTGTGCCACCGTTTGGGCCCGGACAGGTCGGCTCACGGCACTCGTTTGAGCGGGCGGCACTCGGGTGGACAAGTGCCACGCGCACACACACGTGCCGCGACATCCAGTGCAGACTATTCGTATGACCCTTCAGCCCTCGACTCCCGTGCAGCGACTCGTGCTCACCGTCGCAGTGCTCGCATCGTTCGTCGCGTTTCTCGACGGCACCGTCATCAACGTGGCCCTGCCGGCGATCACCCGGGAGCTCGGCGGCGGCATCACGACGCAGCAGTGGGTCGTCGACGCGTACCTCATCACCCTCGGTGCCATCATCCTGTTGGCCGGGTCGCTCTCCGACGCCTTCGGCCGCAAGCGCGTGCTGTTCTGGGGCCTCGTGGGGTTTCTGCTCGCCTCGATGCTGTGTGCGCTGGCGCCCTCGGCGGCGTTCCTCATCGGGGCGCGCGCCCTGCAGGGTGTCGCGGGGGCGCTCCTCGTACCGAGTTCGCTCGCCCTCATCCTCTCCGCGTTCTCGGGGGCCGCACAGGCCCGGGCGATCGGCTCGTGGACCGCATGGACCAGCACCGCATTCATCGCCGGCCCGCTGATCGGCGGGCTGCTGGTCGACCTGGCGTCCTGGCGGCTGGTGTTCGCCATCAACGTGGTGCCCATCGCCGTGACTCTGGTGCTTCTGGCCCGGCTGCCCGCCGACCGTCCGGCGGATGCGGGGGCGCGCGTCGACGTGCTCGGGGCCGTGCTCGGGGTGCTCGGGCTGGGGCTGCCCGTTTTTGCACTGATCGAGCAGCCGAACTTCGGCTGGTCGAGCCCGGTGATCATCGTGCCCGCGGTGGTGGGAATCCTGTCTTTCGTGGCTTTCATCCTGCATGAGCGGCGCACGGCCCAACCCATGATGCCGTTGAGCCTGTTCCACGTGCGCAACTTCTCGGTGGGCAACGTGGCCACCACGTTCTTCTACGGCGCGCTGTCGATCGGGTCGTTCGTGCTCGCGGTGTTCCTGCAGCAGGTGGGGGGCTACAGCGCGACGCTCGCCGGCCTGTCCCTCCTGCCGGTGACGATCTTCAGCATCCTGCTCTCGACCCTGTTCGGACGGCTCGCGGGCGTGCACGGGCCGCGGCTGTTCATGTGCGTCGGGCCGTTCGTGGGCGCGGTGGGTTTCTTCCTGATGCTGCGGATCACCGATGAGGTGAACTACTGGACGGAAGTTTTCCCCGGTGTCGTGGTGTTCGGCCTCGGGCTCACGATCACGGTGGCGCCGCTCACTTCCGCCATCCTCGGCGCCATCGACTCGTCGCGGGCGGGAATCGCCTCCGCGGTGAATAACGCCGTCTCGCGGGTAGCCGGGCTCGTGGCGATCGCGGCGCTGAGTTTCGTGGTGGGCTCGACCCTCGATCTCGCCGGGCTGCACCGTGCGGTGATCGCCACCGGCATCCTCATGGTGATTGCCGGCGTGGTGTCGGGTCTCGGCATCGTGAACGGGGCGAAGCCCGCCCGGGTCGACGTCACGGGCCCGGCTTAAGACGAGCCTTCGCCGGTCGGCGAGCGGGGTCTCGATTTCGACGCGCTCGATCCACGCGCTCCGTCGTCGCGCCTCGCCGGCGGAAGGGTCGCTGGAGGTGAATCGTTCCGTCGTCGCGCCCACGGAGCCTAGGCTCAGCACATGACACATGGAATTCGCTGGGGAATCCTGGCCACCGGCGGCATCGCCCACTCCTTCACCGACGACCTGATCCTTACCGGTCACACCGTGCAGGCGGTCGGATCGCGCAGTCAGGAGTCCGCCGACGCGTTCGCCGCCGAGTTCGGTATCCCGAACGCCCACGCGAGTTACGAGGCACTGGTGAACGACCCCGAGGTCGACGTCGTCTACGTGAGCACGCCGCATCCGTTTCACGCCGCCAACGCCGCCCTCGCCCTGAACGCCGGCAAGCACGTGCTGGTCGAAAAATCCTTCACCGTGAACGCTGCGGAGGCCCGTGCCCTCGTGGAACTCGCCGCGTCGAAGAACCTGCTGGTGCAGGAGGCCATGTGGACCCGCTTTCTGCCGCACATGGCTCGCATTCGCGAGATCATCGCCGCCGAGACCCTCGGCGACGTGCACACGCTCATCGTCGACCACACGCAAGACCTGCCCGACGACCCGGCGCACCGGCTCAATGCGCTTGAGCTGGGCGGCGGTGCCCTTCTCGACCTCGGGATCTACCCCATCTCCTTTGCGTCCGACCTCTTCGGGGCACCGGAGAGCATCCTCGCGAGCGCCACGTTCAAGGCCACGGGCGCCGATGCCCAGGTGGCCACGATCTTCCGGTACGCGGGCGGGCAGATCGCCACCACGCTCTCGGCCAGCGACACGAAGGGGCCGAACACGGCGAGTATCCTCGGCACCGAGGGACGGATCGACATTGACGCCATCTGGTACGCGCCCACCACCTTCCGGGTGCTCAACAGCCGCAACGAGGTGATCGAGACATACGTGAGCGAGGTTGCCGGGCGGGGCATGCACTGCGAGGCCACCGAGGTGGAGCGGCTGATTCTGGCCGGCAAGACCACCGGGGAGATTCTGTCGCCCGCGGAATCCGTGGCCATCATGGAGACCCTCGACGCCGTGCGTGCCCAGATCGGACTGCGCTACCCGGGCGAGTAGCGCGCCGCGCTCCGGAGCGCGGGCGCTGTGACGTCAGCGCGCCGCGCTCCGGAGGCGCCAAGGGCCGTCGGCTAACATGACCGGGTGGACAAACCAGACCTTCCGGCCGACGATGCCGAGCGCGACGATGGCGTCGACGACGCCGCGGCCGAGCTCCCGATAGCGGATGCCGCGGCCACGTCAGCGCTGTCCCTGGCGGACCCCGAAGCCACCGCGCGCCTCCTGGTCGCCGATGCCGCCGCTGTGCGGCCCGTGGCGCAGGACGCGACCACGGTTCTTCCCGTGTCGTCCACCGCGGCACCGACCGCTCCTACCGCGCCGGCCGGCCTCGGCGCGGTCTTCGCACGGCACCCCCGCGCCTGGCTGATCGCCGCGGGGGCCTGGTGTTCGCGCTGCTCGGAACGGGTGCCGTGTTCGCGGGAACCCGGACGGGTACGGGGGAGCCGAGTTCGGTATCCGCTGTGGAAAGCCCCACGGCCACGCCGACGCCCACCGCCACCGTTCCGCCGGCCCGGCCGGTTCCCGGCACGGCCACCGCGGCCAGCCGACTGCGCACCTGCTCGGTGGCCGGGCTCGCCGCCGACGCCCGGCTCGCCAATTTTCAGGCCCAGGTCGTGAACGCCACGACCGGCGAGGTGCTTTTCGACCGCGGCGGCACGACTCCCTCGGCCACCGCGAGTGTGCTCAAGGTCGTTACGAGCGCGGCCGCCCTCAGCGTGCTCGGGCCCGACTACCGCGCCTCGACCACGGTCGTGAAGGGCAGCGAGCCGGGCCAGGTGGTGCTCGTGGGCGGGGGAGACCTGACACTGTCGCGCCTCCCGAGCGGAGCCGAACCGTTCTACACCGGGGCGGCGCACCTCGACGACCTCGCCGCCCAGGCTCACGCGGCCTGGGACGCCGACCCGGCCAACGCCGGCGTGCCGATGACGAGCCTGGTGCTCGACTCCTCGTACTTCTCCGGCCCCGGCTGGGACGATGGCTGGGCCCGCTCCGAACTCGGCCTCGGCTACATGCCCGAGATCACGGCCCTGATGGTGGACGGCGACCGTGACAATCCGAGCCGCAGCACCTCCCCGCGCAGCGAAGACCCGATCGCCCGCGCCGGGCAGGCCTTTGCCGACGCCCTCGGCGGCGGCGTCACCGTGACCCAGGGCACGGCGCCGGCCGGTGCCGCCCAGCTCGCTGTCGTTCAATCCCAGCCGGTGTCGACACTGATCACACAGTCGCTCATCGTCTCGGACAACACTCTGGCCGAGATGCTGGCCCGGCTGACGGCCATCAAGAGCGGCGCCGGCAACGACTTCGCCTCGCTGCAGCAGGGCGTGGTGGGAGGCCTCGCCGCCTACGGCATCGACACCTCCGGCATCGTGATCAAGGACGGTTCCGGGTTGAGCCCGGCCAACGCCGTGGCCCCCGCGTACCTCACCGCCCTGTTCATCAAGATCAACGCGCGCGAGGGTAACCTCGGCGTGATCTTCGACGGCCTCCCGGTGGCCGGTGGCCCCTCCGGATCGCTCTCGTACAGCGACCGGTTCTCCGGCGCGAACGCGGCGGCCGACGGCGCCGTCTTCGCGAAAACGGGCTGGATCACCACCGGGTACACGCTGTCCGGCGTCATCCGTTCCGCCGACGGCACCCCGCTCACCTTCGCCGTCTATGCCCTCGGCAACGTGAGCGACAACGCCAAGCAGGCCATCGACACAATTACCACGGGCTTCTTCCGATGCGGCGATAACCTGTCTAATAACTAATCGCAAAGGAGCCATTGTGACGCGTGCGTTGTTCATCATTGACGTTCAGAACGATTTCACCGAGGGGGGTGCCCTGGCGGTGGTCGGCGGTGCGGCCGTCGCGGCCGGGATTAGCGCGCTCCTGGCGGCGCATCCGCAGAGCCATCGCCATATCTTCGCGTCGCGCGATTGGCACACGGCCGACAGCGCCAACGGCGGGCACATCGCCCTGGCCGAGGCACCCGATTTCGTGACCACCTGGCCCGTGCACTGCGTGGCCGGCACGCCCGGAGCGGAGTACCACCCCGACCTCGTGCTGCCCGACCGTGCCGTGCACATCTACAAGGGCCAGGGCGAGCCGGGCTACTCCATCTTCGAGGGCCGGAACGGAGAAGGCGACACGCTCGGCGCGACCCTCGCCCTGCGCGGCGTCACCGACGTGGATATCGTGGGCATCGCCACCGATCACTGTGTGCGTGCCTCGGCCCTCGACGCGCTCGAACACGGGCAGCATGTGCGGGTGTTCACCGACCTGATCGCCGGCGTCGACGAGGCCGCAAGCCGGGCCGCGCTCGCCGAAATGGCCCACATGGGCGCCGTTCTCGTCGAATCGACCACCACGACCGTGCTCGATTGAGCGCCCCGCTCTTCGCTCGGCGGCTCGACGGGGTGCGTATCGCGTATGACGTTCTCCCCGGGGAAAGCCCCATCCTGCTCGTGCACGGCTTTGCCTCCACAGCGGCCGCAACCTGGGGTGCCACCGGCTGGGCCACATTCCTCACGGATGCCGGGCGCGGCGTGATCACACCCGACCTGCGTGGCCACGGTCGCAGCGACGGTCCGACCGAGGCTGCCGACTACGCGCCGCGGCAGATGGCCGCAGACCTCGTTGCCGTGCTCGACGACCTGCTGCTCGATCAGGTCGACGTGATCGCGTACTCCCTCGGTTCCCGAGTTGCCGCCGCGCTGACGAGACTCGCACCGGAGCGGGTTCGGCGAGTGGTGCTCGGCGGTGCCGGCCCCATCGAGCATTTCACCTCCTGGGATCCGGCCGCCGTCGAGCGTTTCATCACCGACGGTGAGCTACCGGACGATCCCACGATCGCGGCCGTGCTGGGGGCGGCCATGAACGGGGGCGCCGACCGGCCCGCCCTGCTTGCGTGCGTGCAGGGGATGAGAGGATCCGTCCTGGACGTGCCGGCCGGCATTCCCCGGCTGTACGTCGCCGGAAGCGCCGACCCGATCCCCGAGGGCGTCGCCGAACTGGCCCGCACGGTCGGCGCCGAGTACGTCGGCCTGCCCGGCCGCACGCACATGAATGCGCTCGGCGCCCGCGAGTTTAAGCAGGCCGCGCTGGACTTCCTCGCCTGACCGAAACGGATCTGTCAGAAATATTGGCCGCGCTGCATCCAAACACGACGTGAGACCGGAAGGACTGTGTGTAAGCATCCCCTGCCCCGGTGATCTTCTCCGGGACAGCCAATAGGAGGTTCTCATGCGCAAGATTCTCAGTATCGGTATCGCGGCGGGCGCGCTCATCGCCCTCGCCGGCGTCACCCCGGCCACAGCCGCGGAAGGAGACGCCAAGCTGTCGGTCTTCCACGGTGTTCCCGGATTGACCGTTGACGTGTACGTCAACGGCGATCTCACTCTCGACAACTTCGAACCCGGTGCACTCGCCGGTCCGCTCGAACTCCCCGCGGGCACCTACTCGGTCGCGATCGCGGCCGCGGACTCCACTGGCCCCTCTCCGGCGGCGATCGGCCCGGTTGATCTCCCTCTGGAAGCCGGCAAGAACTACACGGCCGTGGCTCACCTTGACGCCGCCGGCGCTCCCACGGCCACCCTGTTCACCAACGACATCTCGACCCTTGCCGCTGGCGAAGGACGACTCACCGTGCGCCACGTGGCAGCCGCACCGGCGGTTGATGTGCTCGCCGGTGGCACGCCCGTGATCACCAATCTCGTCAATCCGGCCGAAGCGCTGCTGACCCTGCCGGCCGGAACCATCTCTGCGTCTGTCGCCGCTACCGGAACGACGGCCCCGGTCATCGGCCCGGCCGACGTGAACGTTGCCGAAGGTGTCAACACCATCGTCTACGCCTGGGGCAGCCTCGCCGACACCAACCTCGCGCTCGGTGTGCAGACCATCACCGGCCTGCACTCCAGCCCCGGCAGCATCCCCGCCGGTGAAGCGGGCCTCGCCGCCACCAACCAGCCGATGGCTCCCACCGCGCTCTGGCTCGGCGGATCGTCGCTGCTGCTCCTGCTCGGTGCCGCCGTCGCGCTGACCGTGCGGGCACGTCGTACCGCCGCAGCGAAGGCGAACTAACCCACATGGGCACGAGGAGAGCCGGATCGAGGCGCGTCGTTGTTCTCGCGGCGGCTCTCCTCGCGCTCATGATCAGCGGATGCTCCACCGCCACGCCGATACCTGACGTACCGGTGCCGGCGGCATCCGTTGCACCACCCCCACCACCCGCCACGCCGACCATCGACGTACCGACGGTTGACGCCAGCTTGGCTGGCCAGCCGCCGGCCGCCGCCGCACCGACCCGCGTGAGCATCGCGGCGCTCAGCATCGATATGGTCGTTGAATCCGCGGGACTCGACGCGGCCGGCTCGATGGCCCTCGCGGCCAATCCCGATATCGCGTCCTGGTACCGCTTCGGCCCGGCCCCCGGAACTACGGGAGCCACGGTGATTGCCGCCCACGTGGACTCGCTGCGATATGGACTCGGCCCGTTCGCGAGACTCGCCGACGCGCCGGCCGGTACCGAGATCGTGGTGATGGCAGCCGATGGTGTGGAGCACCGTTACGCACTCGAATCGGTGCAGTCCACGGGAAAACCAGAGGTGCCGTGGGCCACGATCTTCGACCGTACCGGAGCTCCGCGCCTCACCCTGGTGACGTGCGGAGGAGAATTCAACTACACGACGAAGCAGTACCAGTCGAATATCATCGTCACTGCGGTGCCGGTGTTGTAGCAGGCGAGTCGCTATGCTGATGAGCACCACGAGCGTGGCTTCAGCGGCCATCACCCTGACAGACACGCGCCAGACCTCGCACCTTTCACCCTGGAGCCCCGTTCACCCCGTGACACCGCGCGACGAGAAAACAGGCCACGACCGTGTGGTTCTTTCTGGCGCGGTCGAAGACAGCGTCGCGGTTCTCGAGGCGGACCGGCGTCTCGTTGAGAGTTTCCGCGCTGGCGACGAATGTGCCCTCGCCGAGATGTACGCCCGTTGGTCCGCACTCGTCTTCACGGTTGCGGTGCGCTCGCTCGGCGATCGAACCGAAGCCGAAGACGTGCTGCAGAAAGTCTTCATCGCAGCCTGGCGCGGCCGCCACACCTTCGATCCCGACCGAGCCAGACTGCCGGCCTGGCTCGTGGGCATCACCCGGAACACCGTTGCGGATACCCTCGCGGCGCGCACCCGACGCCGTCAGGTGGAAGAGACCGCAGCCCTGGATGTGCCCCTCGTGCAGCCCGACGATTCGATCGCGGTGGCCGACCAGGTTTTGATGAGCGAGGAACTCGAGCGGCTTGAGGCCGTTCCCCAGCAGGTGATGAGGCTGGCCTTCTACGATGATCTGACTCACGTACAGATCGCCGACAGCCTCGGGCTGCCGCTCGGCACCGTGAAGAGCCACATCCGCAGAAGTCTGAGCCGCTTGAAAACCCGATTGGAGGTGAACTATGACCCATCTTGATCCCGATGCACTCGCCCTGATGGCCCTGGCCGAGATTTCGGCCACGCCAGCAGAGAGCGAACACCTGGCGGTCTGCACGGACTGCGCTGACGAACTCCTCGCCCTGCAGCACACCGTCGATGTGGGTCGCGCGGCCCCCACGGTCGAGCTCCTCACCCCTGATCCCGCGGCGTGGGCTCGCATTCACGCCGCCCTCGGACTGTCGGCGGCGGTCGCCGCCGTTCCCTCTGTGCCGCGCCCGGCAGAGGCCGAGCCCGTGACCGCTCCGGTCGCTGACAGCGCTGTGCCCGACGCCGTGTCGTCCGGCGTCGATGACCAGCCGGCAGCGGCCGCGCACTCGGCCCCGGTCGTCTCAATTTCCCGGGCGCGGCGTCTGTGGATTCCGCTCGCCGCCGCCGCCGTTCTCGGCCTCGTAGCCGGCTACGCGGCCAGCAGTTGGCTGCCCGTTTCCGGCGGCGAGCCATCCGTTCTCGCCCGAGCGGAACTGGCCCCGCTCCCCGGCTGGAACGCAAACGGCCAGGCGTCCGTCGAAGCGCTCGCCACGGGCGAGCGTGACGTGCTGATCACGCTCGACGGCGTCGACGCTGTCGACGGTGTATCGCCGGAGGCACCGCTGCGCGAGGTGTGGCTGCTCAGCCCGGATGCCACGAAGCTGGTGAGCCTTGGGTTGCTGAACGGCACCACCGGCAGGTTCGTCATCCCCGCCGAAATCGACCTCGCCGAGTACCCGCTCGTGGACGTCTCGGCCGAGCCCAACGACGGCAACCCCGCGCACTCGGCCGATTCGGTCGTGCGCGGGGAGCTCCGCTCCAGCTGACCGGAACCCCGGCCCGCTCTGGTCACTGGGCCTGAGGGCCTGAGGATCTACAGGGTGTTGCCCAGCTTGAAGCCGGCCACGGTGTCGTCCTGGCGGGTGTAGGAGAAGCCGTCGGCGCCCACGGTGACGGCCATCTCGGTGGGTTCTGCCCGCTCGACCACCGGCTGCGGGGTGCCGTCGAGGTCGAGCACGAGGGAGGCATCCGTGTACCAGCTCGGCACGACCGGGTTACCCCACCAGTCGCGGCGCTGGTTGTCGTGCACGTCCCAGGTGACGACGGGGTTGTCGGGGTCGCCGGTGTAGTAATCCTGCGTGTAGATCTCGACGCGGTGGCCGTCGGGGTCGCGCAGGTACAGGTAGAACGCGTTCGAGACGCCGTGGCGCCCCGGTCCGCGCTCGATCAGGTCGCTCTTACGCAGGGCACCGAGCTTGTCGCAGATGTAGATGATGTTGTGCTTCTCATGCGTCGCGAAGGCGATGTGGTGCATGCGCGGCCCGGCGCCGCCGGTGAGGGCCGTGTCGTGCACGGTGTCCTTGCGGCGCAGCCACGCCGCGTACGTGACGCCGTCGGAATCCTGAATGTCTTCGGTCACGCGAAAACCGAGGTCCTCGAGGTAGCCGCGGCCGAGGCCCACGTCGGGGGTGACCTGGTTGAAGTGGTCGAGGCGCACGAGCGCGCCAGGGCCCTGCAGGTCGTAACGCCAGGCGAGACGTTCCACATGCTCAACGGTGAAGAAGAATTCGTAGGGAAAGCCGAGCGGATCCTCGACGCGCACGCTGTCGCCGACGCCCTTCACGAAGCCGTCGCGCCGACGCTCGGTGCGGCAGCCGAGCTGCTGGTAGTACGCCTCGGCAAGGTCAACGTCTCCGGGTGAACGCACCCGGAAGGCCATGGCGGCGACGGCCGCAACGGGGCCGACGCGCAGCACGAGGTTGTGGTGGATGAATTCCTCGAAGCCGCGCAGGTAGATTTCGGTGTCGCTCTCCTCTGTGACGACGAGACCGAGGATATCGACGTAGAACTCGCGCGACTTGGCGAGGTCGGTCACGACGATGTCCATGTATGCACAACGGAGAATATCCGGTGCCGGCACGGTGGGGGTGGGGATGAAGGTCATGGAGTTCTCCTCGTTGAGATGGACTGACGTGTTTTGGGGTGCTTAGCGCAGGTTGTGGAGGTTGGCGCAGGCCGGAACATGCGCTGCGTTCCGAAAGGTGCGCCGCTTGTTCCGCGCCCTGCACTGGCGGACGGATGGTGCGCCGGCCGCCGGAGCGTGCTGGGACGGCTGCTGCGGGACTGGTCGGGGCGTGGCGCAAGTTGTGGAGGTTGGCGCAGGGCGGACCGTGCGCCGGCTTCCGCAAGGTGCGCCGCCGGCTCCGTACCCTGCGCCGGTTTCGGGAGCCTGCGCTGCAGCCTCCTGAAACCGTCGGCGGGAATGGGAGACATAGACGGCTCCTAGCGGGCGCCGAAGCGTGCGGTGTGCACATGGCCGATGCTGATGTGCACGGCCTGCTGGTCGGTGTAGAAGTCGATCGAACGGTAGCCGCCCTCGTGGCCGAGGCCGGAGGACTTCACACCGCCAAACGGTGTGCGCAGGTCCCGCACATTGTGGGAGTTGAGCCACACCATGCCGGCCTCGATCGACTGCGCGAACGTGTGGGCGCGCACCAGGTTCGTGGTCCAGATGTACGCCGCGAGGCCGTACTTTACGCCGTTGGCCAGTTCGAGGGCCTCGGCATCCGTATCGAACGGGGTGATCGTGACCACGGGGCCGAAGATCTCTTCCTGGAAGACCCGCGCCGTGGGCGCGACGTCGGCGAACACCGTGGGCGAGACGTAGTTGCCCTGCGGCAGTGTGTCGGGGCGGCCGCCCCCGGCGAGCAGACGGCCCTCGGTTTTGCCGATTTCCACGTAGCTCATCACCTTGGCGTAGTGCTCGGGGTGCACGAGCGCCCCTACCTCGGTGGCCGGATCATGCGGGTCGCCGACGACGATGTTCGCCGCCCTGGCCGCATACCGCTCACAGAATACGTCGTAGATCGACCGCTCCACGAGGATTCGGCTGCCCGCGGTGCAGCGTTCGCCGTTGAGCGAGAACACGCCGAACAGCGTCGAGTCGATGGCGCCATCGAGGTCGGCATCGGCGAACACGATCGCGGGGGACTTGCCCCCGAGCTCCATCGACATGCCCTTGAGGTTCGCGGCGCAGTTGCGGTAAATCGTCTGCCCGGTGGTCGTTTCGCCCGTGAAAGAGATGAGCGGCACATCCGGATGTTTGACCAGCGCGTCGCCGGCCTCCTCGCCGATGCCGTTGACCAGGTTGAAAACCCCGTCCGGCACGCCGGCGCTGCGGAAGATCTCCGCCCACAGGCTCGCCGACAGGGGCGTGAACTCCGCCGGCTTGAGCACGACCGTGCAGCCGGAGGCGAGCGCGGGAGCGAGTTTCCAGCTTTCGAGCATGAACGGCGTGTTCCACGGGGTGATCAGGCCGGCGACACCGACCGGCTTGCGGTTCACATAGTTGATCTGGCTGCCGGGAACCTTGTAGGTGTCGTCTGCCTGCGCCACGATCAGGTCGGCGAAGAACCGAAAGTTCTCGGCCGCACGCTGGGCCTGCCCGAATGCCTGCGTGATGGGCAGCCCGGTGTCGAACGTCTCCAGCTCGGCGAGCCGGGCATCCTGTGCCTCGACCGCGTCGGCGATGCGGTTGAGGATGCGCGAGCGTTCGCGGGGTTTGAGCCGGGGCCACGGGCCGGTGCGGAAGGCCTCCGTTGCGGCGGCCACGGCGAGGTCGATGTCGGCCTGCTGACCGGCGGCCGCGGTCGCGTAGGTCTGGTTCGATACCGGGTCGAGCACGTCGAAGGTTTCGCCGCCGACACTGTCGACGAAGCGCCCGCCGATGAAGTGCTGCAGGTGGGTGGGGAGGTTCTCCGGCACGTAGTGCGCGGGGTGCGTGGCCGTCACCGGCGCGGACGTCACTGGGTGGCTCCGGTGAGGGTGAAGCCGGCGGTGGACGTGAGGTAGTCGGAGCCGGCGTTCATCAGGATGCGCATCGTGGCGATGCCGCCCGGGGTCGGTTCGATGAGCGGGGGACGCACGAACGCCGATTCGATCAGTCCGCGCTGCTGCATCACCCACTTGCCGGGGGCCGGGTTGGTCTCCACGAAGAGCAGGTCGACGAGCGGGTGCAGGCCGTAGTGGATCTTCCGCGCGGTGGCGAAGTCGCCCGACTCCCAGGCCTCGAACATCTGCGCCACGGCGGCCGGCGCGATGTTGGAGGTGGCGCTGACGAACCCGGCGCCGCCGAGGGCCATCAGCGGGAGGCAGAGCAGCTCGAGGCCGCTCCACACCATCAGCTCCGGGCCGCAGAGGTGCAGCACCCGGGAGAAGTGCTCGAAGTCCTTGGTGGTTTCCTTGACGCCCACGAAGTTGTCGAAGTCCCGGTAGAGGCGGTACACGGTCTCGGGGGCGATATCGACGGCGGTGCGGCTCGGCACGTTGTACGCCACGATCGGCAGGTCGGGGAACTCCTCGCAGACCGTCTTGTACCAGACGTACAGCGCCTCCTGCGTGGGCCTGGCGTAATACGGCGTGATGATGAGCGCCGCGTCGATGCCGGCATCACGGCCGGCGGCGGTGAGTTCGAGCGTCTCGTCGAGCTTGGTGGATCCGGTGCCGGCCATGAAGTGCACCCGGTCATCGATAGCGGTCGCCACGGTGCGAATCGCCGCGGCGCGCTCGGCGATCGTCTGCGAGCTGGGCTCTCCGGTCGACCCGCCGATCGAGATGCCGTGGGAACCGGATGCGATCTGCCAGTTCACCAGGTTCGTCAGGCCGGCATGGTCGACGGCCCCGTCGGCGGTGAACGGCGTCATCAGGGCGGCGATGGAGCCGCGGATCTGGCTCGGGTTGCTGCGGAACTTCATATTATTTTCCTTCCGGGCGAACGGTGCGAGAGGCGAGGAATGCCTCGAGGGTGGCGAGTCGGTGGTTACGGGCGGCGAGTTCGATCTCGAGCGATGGTGCCTTGCGATCGAGCAGGTCGAGCAGGCGGGAATGTTCGGCCACCGATTCGGCGGCGCGGCCGGGCACGAAACCGAACGTGGACTCGCGCAAAACCGAGAGTCTGTTCCAGCCTCGGTGCACGAGGTCGAGAATATGCGGGTTGGGGCATGTGCTGTAGAGCACGGAGTGGAAGTCCCGGTTGAGGGCGGTGAACCGCACCGGGTCGAAGTGCGTGAGGGTCTCGGCCATGTCCTCGTTGATCTGTCTGGCTCGGCCGAGGGCATCCGCGGTCAGTGTGGGCGCGGAGAGCGCGGTGGCGGCGCCTTCGACGAGGCCGAGGGTCTGCATCGTGTATTCGTACTCGGTCGGGTCGAGCATGGCCACCTGGGCGCCCACATTGCGGGCGAAGGTGACGAGTCCCTCGGCTTCCAGGCGACGGATGGCTTCGCGCACCGGCACGGGACTCATCGAGATGTCCCGAGCGATCTGATCGAGCACCAACCGGTACCCGGGGCCGAACGTGCCGTCATTGATGCGCATCTTCAGCCAGTCGTAGGCGAGCTGCGCCTTGCCGACGGCGGGGGTGGCTAGCGCGGCAGCCATGCGCGGTACCGTTCCTTCCACTCGGCATTCATCGGGTATAGGCCGTCGACGCCCTCGCCGGCGGCGACCTGCTCGGCGATGAAGGTCTCCTCCCGTTCCTGCTCGATCGCGTCGGTGACCACGGACTCGACCAGGTGCGGCGGGATGACCAGAACCCCGTCGGCGTCGCCGATGATCACGTCGCCGGGCTGCACGGCGGCGCCGCCACAGGTGATGGTGAGGTCGGTGTCCCACGGTACGTGGCGGCGGCCGAGTACGGCGGGGTGGGCGCCGGCGTGGTACGTGGGGAGGCCGAGGGCGGCGACGGCCGCCGCTGTCGCGCACCCCGCCATCCGTCACAATGCCGGCCGCGCCGCGCACCTGGCGCGCAGGGCGAGGATGTCGCCGACGGTTCCGGTACCGGTTTCGCCGCGGGCCTCGATCACGAGCACATCTCCGGGGGTGAGGCCGTCGAAGGCACGTTTCTGGGCGTTGTAGCCGCCGCCGTGGCTGGCAAAGAGGTCCTCGCGGGCAGGGATGAAGCGCAGCGTGCGAGCCCTTCCCACCATGCGCTTGTCGGCATGCATCGGGCGGAGACCGTCGATGCTCACGGCGTTGAAACCGCGCTTGCGCATTTGCGCGCTGAGGGTGGCCGTGCCCACGGTGTTGATGCGCGCGATCAGCTCCTCGGTGAGGTCGAAGACGATCGGCACGGTGAGCCCGGCGGCCGCCGCGGAGCCCCAGGCCTCGGCGCGTTGGTGATCGTCGACCCGGGGGAGGGCGCCGAAATCGCCGAGCTCGAACCTGCCCTCGGTGACCGGGGTCACCAGTCGACCGCTGCTCGGGGCGCCGGGGGCGGTCGGTGCGTCGACCTCGACCTCGACGACGTCGCCGGGGGAGACAACGGATGACCCGGCGGGCGTTCCCGTGAGGATCACGTCGCCGCGTTCCAGCGTCATGAGCTGCGCGAGGTCGGCCACGAGACGACCGAACGGGAACAGCAGATCGGCGGTCGTGTCGCTCTGCACGAGGTCGCCGTTCACCCAGGTGCGCACACGCAGGGCGGTCGGGTCGAGGGAATCGGCCGGCAGCACATTCGGGCCGAGCGGGGTGAACCCGTCGCCGCCCTTCGACCGAACGTTCGAGCCCTTGTCGGCGTAGCGCAGGTCGTACACGCCGAAGTCGTTCGCGGCAGTGACGCCGGAGACCGCGGCCCAGCCGTCTTCGGGACGGATGCCGCGCACCCGACGGCCGATGATGAGCGCGATCTCACCCTCGAAGGCGAGGAGTTCGCTGCCCTTGGGCCGCACGATGGCGGTGCCGGAGGAGGAGACGCTCGAGCCGGGCTTGAGAAAGTATGAGGGCTGCTCCGGAAAGCGGCCGCGCTGGGCCGCCCGCGAGGGATAGTTGATGTGCACGGCAATTACTTTGCCGGGCCGTCCGATGAACGGATTCGGTTCGTTTGTCATGGCATCCTCTCGCAGCACTGCGGGTTATATAGGAAACCATATACGATCCGTGACTCCCTGTCGAGACCCCCGTGACCCGGTCGCGCGACGCGCCCACCCCTCCCGTTGGTCGAGGCGCGACGAAGGGATGCGTGGATCGAGCGTGTCAAGATCGAGGCCCCGCGACCCGGTCCTCAGTCGTGGCTGGTGTATCCCGCCCCGGCTGGAGCCCTGCTGCCTCAGCCGGAAGTTCCTCCGTCAATCCCTCGTGCGTCATTCACAGCGGTGCGTAGCGCCGCCCTCGCTTGTTCGGGTCGCCCGTTGGGTCAGCGGGCGATGAGCTCCTCGGTCGAGAGGTCGGGCAGCGCGACGGTGACCTGCGTGCCCCACGGGTCGGTGACGGTGACGGAGCGGCCGTCATGGCCGAACGGTATCGACCGCGCGCGCAGCCGAACCATGAGCGAATCCAGGTCGACGGTGCCGGGCACCGTCACGCCGACGTCGGCGAGACCAAGGCTCGCGGCGCGCGGACCCGCACCGCGGCTGTTCCACACGTTCATGGCGATGTGGTGGTGGTAGCCGCCCGCGGAGGCGAAGAGTCCACCGGAATAGCGCGTCTGGGTGGCTTCGAATCCGAGGGCGTCGACGTAAAACGTGCGCGCAGTCTCGATATCGCCCACCTGGAGGTGCACATGCCCGACGGTGCCGGCCAGCGACGGTGCGGCATCCGCTGTTTCGGCGCTGAGGTGGCGCTGGAGATAGGCCTGCGGGTCGAGATAGTTGGTGGCCATCTGGATCTCAGTGCCCTGGCGCACCCATTCGCTCCGGGCTCGGTCTGTGTACAGCTCGACGCCGTTGCCCTCGGGGTCGGTGAAGTAGAACGCCTCGCTCACGAGGTGGTCGCTCGACCCGATGAAGACGCTGCGCGGATGCTGCGCGGCACGATAAACCGTCGTCGCGAGGCTGGCGGGGGTCTCGAAGAGAAACGCGGTGTGGAACAAACCCGCCTGACGCGGATCGACTCCGGGCAGATCCGGGGTGTGGATCAGTCGCACGAGCGGTGTCAAGCCTCGGCCCAGAATGCGGTGCACCTCGCGGCCGCGGCTGCGCTCCTCAAGCGGCTCCATGGCGAATGCGCGCGAATAGTAGTCCGACATGCCGGTGAGATCGCCGACCCGCAGGGTCACCGCACCCATCGAGGTATCGGCATTGAGGATTCGCTCGCTGGTCATGAAGATGTGCCCCTTCGGTCTGTGGCCGGAATTGATTGTAGCTTCAACCATACAGGTAGTTGCTTGTAGCTTCAACTAATTCTCGCGGGTGTCCGGGTCGGTTCACTTCGGGGCGCTGTCGCGAGGCTCCTCTGGGTGCTCAGGCGCCCCTTAGGCGGATGTTGGCACGTCCGTCACGCGACATGCCACGTTCGGCCCCTTGGGCGCGGTATCCCTCACGCGACATGCCACGTTCGGCCCCTTGCCGTCGTTCATGGGGCGGAAGTTGGCAGGTCGCGAAAACCATGGGGCGGACGTTGGCAGGTCAGGACGCGACGTGCCAACATCCGCCCCATGAGGGGGCAGGCGAGGGGCGATGCGCTGCCAGCAGGGGAGGCGCGGCCCCGTGCGGCGAGGCGGGGTCAGGCCTTGTGCTGCTGGCGGAGGAACGCGTCCAGCGTGGCGAGACGGTGGTTGCGTGCCGCCATCTCGATGGTGAGCGCGTCCGCGCCGGAGGCCATCAGGTCGAGCAGGGCGGTGTGCTCGGCCACGGATTCGGTCGCCGGCCGGGCACGAAGCTGAACGTGGACTCGCGAATGGTGCCGAGGCGCACCCAGTAGCGGTCCACCAGATCGAGGAGGTGCGGGTTGGGGCAGGCTTCGAACAGCAGCGTGTGGAATTCCCGATTGAGCCGGGTGAAGGTCACCGGGTCGAAGTCCAACAGGCACGCGGCCATGGCCGTGTTGATGGCGCGGGCCTGCTGCAGGGCATGCGGGGCGAGGGAGGGCGCGGAGAGGGCGGTCGCGAGACCTTCCACGAGGCTCAGCGTTTGCATGGTGTGGGCGTACTCGTCGGAGTCGATCACCGCGACCTGGGCGCCGACGTTGCGTTCGAAGGTGACGAGTCCCTCCGACTCGAGCAATCGGATGGCCTCGCGCACGGGGACCTGGCTCACGCCCACCGCCGCGGCGATCTGGCCGAGTACCAGCCGATACCCCGGGCTGAAGCTGCCGTCCGTGATGCGGGCCTTGATCCACTGGTAGGCGAGGATGGCCTTGCTGAGAGGCTCGGGGGCGGATGCGGCGGCCTCGGCCGGCCGGGCGGCATCCGTGTGCGGCTGTGTCTGTTCCAGCATTCGAATTCCTGCGCTTTCGGTAGCTCACATGATATTCGAGCGGGTGCCCGGGCAGAAGCCCGGGCACCCGAGGTGCTAGTCGTGCGTGGATACCCCGAGCGGAATGCCGCGGGTCTCTTTCACCAGCGTGACGGCCACAAAGGAGATCGCAGCGAGCACCATGAGGTACACGGCGATGGAGATGGACTGTCCGGTCTTATCGAGCAGGAGCTGGGCGATCAGCGGCGCGAAGGCCCCGCCGAGGATGGCGCCGAGGGCGTAGCCGATCGAGACGCCCGAGTAGCGCACCTGGGCCGGGAACATTTCGGCGTAGAGCGCTGCCTGCGGGCCGTACGAGAAGCCGAGGCCGGCCGCCAGGATGATGAGGGCCATGCTGTACCAGGCGATGTTGCCCGTGTCGATGAGCAGGAACATCGGAATGGACCAGATGAAGAGGAATGCGTAGCCGAGCTGGAAGGTGCGCACGCGACCGATCCGGTCGGACAGGATGCCGCCGAGCATGGTGGACGCGAGCCAGAAGAGTGCCGCGACGGTGCTGGCGATGAGTACCGGGGTGCGTTCCATGCCCAGTCCGCCGGCCTCGACGGGCTTGGTGGCGTAGGAATTGAAGAAGGCGATCAGCATGTAACCGGCCGCGTTGTTGGCGATGAAGATGAGCGCGGTGAGCACGACCTGACGGGTGTGGTTCGTGAACAGCTGCTTGAGCGGCGCGGCGGACTCCTTCTTGCGGGTCTGCATCTCCTGGAAGACCGGGCTCTCGGCGACGGCGCGGCGGATGAACCAGCCGACCACGATCAGCAGCACGGAGACGAGGAACGGGATGCGCCAGCCCCAGCTGAGGAAGGCTTCCTCGCTCATCGAGGTGGTGACGAGGATCATCACGCCGGTGGCGAGAATGAGGCCGACCGGAACGCCGATCTGCGGGTAGCGCCGAAGAAACCGCGCTTGGTGACCGGAGCGTGCTCGACGCTCATGAGCGCCGCACCGCCCCATTCGCCGCCGGCGGAGAAGCCCTGCAGGATGCGCAGCAGGATGAGCAGGACGGGCGCCCAGACGCCGATCTGGTCGTAGGTGGGGAGCAGGCCGATGAGCGCGGTGGCCGCGCCCATCATGACGAGCGTGAAAACGAGCATCGCCTTGCGGCCGAGACGGTCACCGAGGTGGCCGGCCACGATGGCGCCGAGGGGGCGGAACAGAAAGCTGATGCCGAGCGACGCCCAGGCGATGAGCTGCGCGAGGCCGGCGTTCTCGCCGGCGAGCGGAGCGAAGAAGAGCCCGGCAAGTACGAGGCCGGCGGCCTGCGCGTAGATGAAGAAGTCGTACCACTCGATGGTGGTGCCCACCATTGTGCCGGCGAGCACGCGGCGTTCCTCGCCGCGTTTGATGCTGGCGCTGCGCGCGAGCTCGTTCGTCAAAGCCATGGAATACTCCCTTGTGCTCACTTGAGGACTGTATAAATTTTCGTATCACAGAAGATATATCATCTGCGAGGGCTCGTGCGCTACTGCAGCGCATAAGTTCCCGACCCGTAGAAAACCCGCACAGGGGTCATGGGCGGGCAGAATTACCCGGTGATCGAAGGTTTCGGCGAGCGGACAGGGTTGCGCCCCAATTCGAGGCGGCCCAGCGAGGCGGCGCAGCGATGTGTGCGGTGAGGCGGAACCGAGCGTACGACCACAGGCGACCTCTCGTGCGGCCCCGAGCGGACGACGGTAGCCGTCCCCGAAGCGGCCGCTGGGTCAGTGCAGTTCGGCCACGATCGCGGCGGCGGCCGCGGCGAGCCGGTCGCCGATGACGTCCGGCGTATGGGCGCTCGAGATGTAGACCGCGGCCAGCGCCGCCGGCGCACGGCCGGGAATCATCAGCGGTACGGCGATCGACGAGAGGCCCTCGATGACTTCGTCGTGGCTTCGGGCGAACCCGACGGTGCCAACCTCACCCGCCTCGCCACGGCGGGCTTCGTCGTGCCCGAGCGCGGCCCACTGAGCCGCGCCGAGGCCCGACTGGATCGCGATTCCGGGCGCCCGACGGCAAGCGGATGCCGCGTACCCGGGC
>NZ_JPRS01000137.1 GCF_000738085.1 Cryobacterium sp. MLB-32 | reverse complement strand
CCACGACGGCCGCGGCCATCAGGCTGCCCCAGTCGATGCTGGCGTACGACACGAAGTTGAAGATCGCCACCGGGAGGGTCTTGGTATTCGCGCCGGAGAGCACGAGGGCGAACATGAAGTTGTTCCACGAAAAGATGAACGACAGGATGCCAGCGGTCGCGAGTCCGGGAACCGACAACGGCAGAGTGATGCGGAGGAATGCCCCGATGTGGGTGAGTCCGTCGACCTGCGCCTGCTCCTCCAATTCGAGAGGCGTCGAGTCGAAATAGCTGATCATGATGTACACGATCAGCGGCAGCGCGACGAACATGTGGGACAGGATCAGCACGCCGAACCCTCCGACCATGCGCATGTTGGCGAAGATGAAGTACCACGGCACCAGCAGGCTGACGCCGGGGATGATGCGCGCCATGAGAACCACCAGCGCGGAGCGGTGCATGGTGAAACGGCTCATGGCATAGGCGGCCGGAACCCCGATGAGCAGGGAGAAGATGGTGGACAGCAATGCGACCCAGAAACTATTGAAGATGAATCCGAAATAGTTGTTGCGGCTGAGCACGTTGTCGTAGTTGTCGAGGGTCGGTGTGAAGAACACCGTCTTACTCGCGTCATAGATGTCGACGTTGGTTTTGAGGGATGCGATGACCATCCAGGCCAGCGGGGCGATGAAAAGCAGGACGACCAGGGTGAGCGCGACCACTCGGAAGATCTTGTAGGCGCGCGGTTTGCGGCGACGTGAAGATGTAACGACCGGTCGCGGTGTCTCGAGGACGGGACGAGTTTCCAGTGTCGCGGTCATGACCGGTCCGCCTTTCTGCGATAGGTGAGTGCCCACATGATCGCGATGATGAGAAGGAAGAACAGGATCAGCACCGTGGACGCGATCCCGTAGTCGTTGTAGTCGAAGCTCAGGCCGAAGGCGTAGATGTTGAGCGTCTCGACCTCGTGGAACGAGCCGCCGCCCTTACCCTTCGTGGCGTACAGAAGGTCGAAGGTCTTCAGGGCGTCGATGCCGCGCAGCACGA
>NZ_JPRS01000136.1 GCF_000738085.1 Cryobacterium sp. MLB-32 | reverse complement strand
CACGGTCTCTCCGGTTTCGCGGCTGAGCGCAACAACGCGCTGTTCGGTCAGGTCATAGGAGTACTGCTCACGGTCACTGAGTCCCGGCTCATACGTGGCACCCGACCCAATGAGCAATCCGTCAGGATCGCTCTTCTCCCATGACCAGCCGCCATCGGACGAGTATCCCCGACCAAACACCTCCGTGTAGGGCCGCTGCCACGCCGTCTTGCCGGCAGCGCTGTACCCCAGCATCTCCAACCCTTCCGGCGCCCGAAGACTCGTCGAGAAGATTCTCTCGCCAAGGAATCTGGCACCGTCCGGCAGCGCAAGATCCGTGTCTGGCCGCACGGTCCCCACCTTCGGATCGAAGCGGAAGGAGCGCTGGCCGGCTAGGCGCGCATCGAATGTCCAGCCTGAGAAGCAAATTCCGGCACCATCCGGGCACGCGGTAGGCCGTTCTGACGCCCAGACCGCGGACGGGGCCACTGCGACCGCGATGCCGGTGACCGCATCGGCGATGACGAGCTGCTGCCAATCAGAGTCATTATCGGGCAGATCCCGAACGTATGGCACGAGCGTTCGGCCGTCCGTCTCCACTATCGATGCATCCAGTTCGACGCCGGTGGTCATGCTGCCCGTGGCCGCGTCGTCTCGCCACAATTCAACGCCCGAATGCGCATCCCATGCCACAATCTGCAGACCACCATCCGACGCCGAGACATACGAAACGACAACGCCGTTTGCTGCGATGGGAGCGCCGATCAGGCCCGCCGTTACCGTCCAGCTTGGGCCGATCTGTGACTCGAAATCGCGAGCAGGCGATGGCGGGGCGCCGGCGCATCCACTGAGGAGCGCAGCGGTCAGGACAGACAGCGCGACGAGCACGAGAGCATGTTTCAGAAATCGTGGCGTGGTCATGATGGCCTCCAGACTGGGCCGAGCGTGCCTCAGCGCCAACAGGGGAGAGAATGCCCCGGGACCGCAGGCCCTCACCGCGCTCACCCCAATCTGTGGAGAACTTCCGGCCGGCCCAGCCCTGTGGATAACTTCGTGCCGGCGGTCGCGAGCAGGTGGAGTGCCGCAGTATCCGTTGGTGGGTTCCTGCGGCCTGCGGGCACGATTCAGCTAGCGACGGAGGGCGCGGTAGCCCGCGCGCACCTCCGGGCTGAGGTGTTCCGTGGCGTAGCTGAGCGCGGTGCGAGGCATCTCGGGTGCGTGCTCGTCGAGGAAGGCGAGCAGCAGGGCGCGGTCGATGCGTTTGCCCACCTCGCGCAACATCCAGCCGACGGCCTTGTGCATGAGCGGTTCGCGGTCGGTGAGCAGCCGTGCGGCCAGCTCGAGGCTTGTGCTCGCGTCGCCGCGCATGATGAGGCCGAGGCTCCCGACCATGGCGGCACGGCGCTGCCAGAGCACCGGGCTGGCGGCGAGCTCGGATATCACGCCGCGTGGCCGGTCGAACAGGTAGGTTCCCACGAGCGTGGCGCCGAGCAATCGACGAGGTCCCAGTTGTTCACCCGGCCCCGGCGCACGGCACCGAGGTAGTCCGCTGCCAGGCGGGTGCGTAGCGCATCATCGTCGGCCGACGGTCTGCCAGCCCGCTCGAACTGCGCCACGAGGATGAGCAGCGCGGTGAGCCGATGCTCATGCACCTCGCTGTCGAGCAAACGCTCGATCTCGGCCTGGGGCACAGCGGCGAAGGCCTTGACCACCTTTCGCACCACCGGCACTGTGAGCCCGATGAACACATCCCCTTCGCCGTACTGGCCGGGCCCGGTCTGGAAGAAGCGCGCCATTCCCACCGCGAGTTCCGGGTCGGCCAGCCCGTCGAGGGTAGCCATGACCGCGGATGCCGTGAGCGGCGGAGGGGTGTGGGGCGGAGCATCCGTCATGTCCGCACTCTAGCCCGACGCGCCTGCAGCCCCCTATTATGCGCGGCGAGATCCCAACGTCGCGAGCAGGCGCTCCTCGGCGTCATGACCCGGTGCGATCCCGGCGGGAACGCGAAAGTAGAAGAAGGCGCCGCCGACCCACCAGAGCAGGAACAGAACCCACGGTTCGAACGACAGGGAGGCTGGCATGCCCGGCATGTACAGGCTGAGCAGGGCGAGACAGAGCACTGCCGCCAGGACGCCGATCACGATGCCACCGTTGCCTTTTCCACCGATGCGCAGCGGTCGGTCCATTTTGGGTTCCCGACGACGCAGCACCACAAAGGCGACGGCCACCAGGATGTACGCGATGACGATGCTCGGGGCCCCGGAATCGACGAGCCAGCCGAGCATCTGGGTGCCGAAGAACGGGGCGATGAACGACAACGACCCGATGAAGATCAGTGCGTTCGTGGGTGTGCGAAACTTCGGGTGCAGCACACCGAACCAGGCGGGAAGCATGCCCGAGCGTGCCATCGAGAACATCAGGCGTGAGGCGCCGAGCAACAGCGAGTTCCATGAGGTGAGAATGCCCGCGATGCCGCCCGCGAGCAGAACCTTCGCCATCACAGCGGTGCCAAACAGGGCCCCCATGGCATCCGCGGTCGCGATGTCGGCCTGGCCGATGGCCGCGGCGCTCATCGACGACGACGTGGTGAGCACAATCATGACGTACCAAATGGTGGCCAGGATGACGGCGATGACCACTAGCTTGCCGATCTGGCGAGGCGCCACATCGACTTCCTCGGCAGACTGCGGGATCACGTCGAAGCCCACGAACAGGAACGGCACGACGACGAGCACCGCGAAGAACCCGCCCATGCCGCCGGTGAAGAACGGCTGCATGTTGACGGTGGAGCCGCCGGTGAACGAACCGAACACGAGCATCGCGCCGATGATCAGGAGGAACAGCACGACGAAGGTCTGAACGACCCCGGCCAGTTTCACCCCGCGGATGTTGATGCCCGTGATCACGACGGCCGCAACCGCACCGACGAGCGCCCACGTCAGGAAGACCTGCTCGCCGGCGATCTGCCACAGCGGGATCTGGCTCAGGTTCGGAAAGAGGTACCCGGCCGTGCGCGGCAGAGCCACGGCTTCGAAGGCGACGATGGTGACGTAGCCGCCCGTGATCGCCCACGATCCGACGAAGGACCAGCGGGGCCCCATGGCCCGCAGCAGAAAGTTGTGCTCGCCGCCCGCCTTGGGCATGGCCGCAGTGAGCTCGGCGTAGGTGAGCCCCACGATGCCCATGATGACTCCGCCGGCGATCATGGCTGCGACGGCGCCCATCGTGCCGGCGTCGTTGATCCAGCCTCCGGTCAGCACCACCCAGCCGAAGCCGATCATGGCCCCGAATCCGAGGGCAAGCGCGTCTCGATTTCCGAGGACTTTGAGGAGCGAATGATCCGATGTGTGATGGTGTGTGGCGGTGATGGTGTCCCCCGTTGTTTCCTTGACTCTGTCATATACCGGCGCCGATTCTCGGCGTGCACGGGGATTCTGCGCGATGCGGCGGGGTCTTCGCGCGCAATTACTGCGAGAAATTGCAAGAAAACGCCGTTCATCCCTCGATACTCTTAGGGAGGGCGCATCAACTGCGCCCACAGTCGCAACCGCGGCGATTCAGGAGGACGGGAGGTTCCCATGTCGATGTCAATTAAAGAAACACGTGTTGTAGAAGCACTAGTCGGTGAGCCCGAGGTTCTCGAAGACGCCGCGACCGCCCTCGCCGAGCACCCCGCCTGGTTGCGCCTCAAGGCCGCCGCCACCGCGCTGCAGGCCATGCAGGTGCAGGACGGCTCGGTTGCCGACGCCGGTCTGCACACGGATGCCGCGGCATCCGTTGCCGAGATCACCGCCGCCATTGCGGAACTTGCGCCGCGCTTCCCGACCGACGCCGAGTACCTCACGGCCCTCGTCGTGGATTTCGACCGCTGGGTTCGTGAAGACTTCGGTGTGCCCGATTTCTATGACGCGCTCCTGGCTTTCCAGCCGCAGAAGAACCGCGTGGACGGGTTGGCGCACCTCGTCGTCTTCCCGATGTACACCCAGAACGGCAGTACCAATCGACTCGTGGAGGCGGTGCTGATCGAAGTGATCTGGCCGCAGTTCATCGCCGAGCTGGAGGAGGAGTACTCCAACAAGCTGTTCGTGCCGATCCGCTTTCTCGATTTCACCCCCGGATACGACACCAACTCTGCCGTACTGTTCCCGGAGACCGTCGCGATGCGCGAGATTCCCACGTTCACGTGGGGTGCCATCTTCGCCGACCGCGAGGCCGCACGGTACCGTCGGGTCGTGCGGGCGGCGTCCGAGATCACCCGTCTGGAACTTCCCGCCGAGGCCGCTGGCCTGCTCGACGATCAGCGCCTCACCGAAGAGACCTTCGTGATGTGGGACCTCATCCACGACCGCACGCACATGCGCGGCGATCTTCCCTTCGACCCGTTCATGATCAAGCAGCGCATGCCGTTCTTCCTCTACTCCCTCGAGGAACTGCGCTGCGACCTCACCGCGTTCCGCGAGTCGGTCACGATCGAACGGAACGAGAAGGCCAGCCCGGAGGCGCGCACGCACGCCAAACTCGTGCAGTACGCCGTGATCTTCGACCGCATCTTCCGGTTCTCCATCACCGGAAGCCGCGTGCGCAACTACGACGGACTCGGCGGCCAGCTGCTGTTCGCGTGGATGCACCAGCACCACGCCCTGCACTGGACCGACACGCGCCTCACGTTCGACTGGGACGCGGTACCCGACGTGGTCATCGCCCTCGGCAAGCAGATCGACGACCTGTATTGGGCGTCGATCGACCGGCCGAAGAAGGCGCACTGGCTCGCCGCGTACGAGATGATCGCCGAAACCCTCACCCCGAACCCGGCCTCTGTCTGGGCGCAGGGGCTGCCGCGCGAGGTGCTCGCGGGTCCGCCCAAGGGCTACACCGACGAGGTTCTCGACGATGAATTCCCGCTGTCGATGTTCTTTGAGGCCCTCGAGAAGAAGATGAAGACGGTTATCGCGTCAACGGCGGGTATCACCGCCCATGACTAAGGCTGTCGCTGGACGCATCGTGCTCATCGCCGGTGCGTCCAGCGCGGCCGGTCAGGCCGCAGCCTCGGCCCTCACCGCCGCGGGTGCGCGCGTCGTGGCCGTCGGCTCCAATGCCGACAGGCTCGAGCCGGTTGCGGCCGAAGCCCGCTATGCGTGCGATCTGGGTGATTTCGCGTCGGTGCAGCGTTTGGCCGACACCGTGCGGGCCGAACTCGGCCCCATCGATGGCCTCATCCACCTCGTGGGCGGATGGCGCGGCGGCGGCGGTCTCATCGGCCAGACCGACGAGGACTACGAGTTTCTGCACACCCACGTTGTGACGACCCTGCGCAACACCACTCGGGCCTTCAACGCCGACCTGCTGGCTTCCCCGGCCGGACGGTTGGCGATCGTGTCGTCGGTCTCAGTGGATCGACCGACTCCCGGCGGCGCAAACTACGCCAGCGTGAAAGCGTCAGCCGAAACCTGGACCCGCGCCGTGGCATTCGGCTTCGCGAAGGCAGAGTCCCCCGCTGCTGCCGTGATCTTCGTGGTGAAGGCTCTCGAAGGGCTGGAAGCCGAGCTCGGCTCGAGCGTGGTCGGCCTGTGGGAGAGCGACGCAGCATCCGTCAACAACACCCGCGTACGGCTCACCGCCTGACGCTGAATACGAACGAGACATGAGTCACCGGGCGACGGATGCACGCGCATCCCTCGCCCGGTGACTAGCCTGTAGGGCAGGGTCAACGAAAAGGTGGGCATGCTCGACATCAGGGGCGTCAATAAGCGCTACGGCAGCAGATCCGTGCTCACCGACGTGAGCTTCACCGTGGCAGACGGGCGCATGACCGGGTTTGTGGGCGCTAACGGCGCGGGCAAGACGACCACGATGCGCATCATCCTCGGCGTGCTCACACCGGATTCCGGCACCGTGCTCATCGACGGAGTCCCCGTCATGCCCAGCGACCGTCGCCGCTTCGGGTACATGCCCGAAGAACGCGGCCTGTACCCCAAGATGAAGATCGCCGAGCAACTGGTGTACCTGGCTCGCCTGCACGGCCTCGGCCGGGCATCCGCTCGCCGCAACACCGATGATCTGCTCGAGCGTCTCGGTCTCGCCGAGCGGGCGGGTGACCTCGTGGAAGCGCTGTCACTCGGCAACCAGCAACGCGCTCAGATCGCGGCCGCCCTCGTGCACGACCCGGAGTTCCTCGTTCTCGACGAACCCTTTTCCGGCCTCGACCCGATCGCGGTTGAAACGGTGATGAGCGTCCTCACCGACTACGCAGCCGGCGGTGCGCCTGTGCTGTTCTCCTCGCACCAGCTCGACATCGTCGAACGACTCTGCGACGACCTTGTGATCATCGCGGAGGGGCAGATTCGCGCCAGCGGGCCGCGCGAGCGGTTGCGCGAGCAATTCAGCGGTTCGCGTTTCGAGATTGAGGCCACGGGAGACGTCGGTTGGATTCGAACCCTTCCCGGCATCACCCTGATCGACACGGTCTCTGGCCGTGCGGTCTTCGAGGCCGAAACGGATGCGGCCAGCCAGTCGGTCCTGCGGCAGGCCCTGAACCGTGGGGACGTCACGTCCTTCAGTCAACAACGACCCAGCCTCTCCACGATCTTCAAGGAGGTCGTGCAGTGAGCTCCAGTCGTCCGCTGCACACGGCTCCCACGTTCAGCCAGAGCGTACGGCTCGTCTCCACGCGCGAGATCGTCGCGCGACTGCGAAGCAAGTCCTTCCTGATCTCCACCGCCATCCTGCTGTTGATCTCCGTCGCTTCCGTCGTCGTCGGCGGCATCGCCGCCCAGAACACCAGCGTTCCCCGGGTAGCGGTTGTCGGTTACGTGGGACAAAACGTCGAGCAGACCCAGGCGTTCGACCTCGTGCAGGCGGACAACGTGGCGGATGCGGAGGCCCTGGTGCGTGACGGCACGGTCGTGGCGGCCGTCGTGCCCGCCTCCAGCGACACGTCGCCGCTCGGTGTCGATGTCATCGCCCTGAGCGAGCCACCCCTCGAGGTGATGAGGCGCTCAGCGTCAGTCCCACACTTCACCTCCTCGAGCCGCCCGCTCAGGACAACAGCTTGGCCTACCTGGTCGCCATCGGTTTCGGTCTCGTGTTCCTGATGTCGTCGATCACCTTTGGGTCCACGATCGCGCAGAGCGTCGTCGAGGAGAAGCAGACCCGCATCGTCGAAATTCTCATGTCGACGATCTCCGTGCGCGCCCTGCTGGCCGGCAAGGTTCTCGGCAACAGCATCATGGCCTTCGCTCAAATCGTGGCCATCGGTTTGCTCGTTTCCGTGGGCATGGCGGTGACGGGCCAGACCAGCCTGCTCGCCGGGGTGGGGCCGGCGATTGTCTGGTTCGCGATATTCTTTGCGTTCGGCTTCGTGCTGCTCGCGTCGCTCTATGCCGCGACGGCGTCGCTCGTGTCCCGACAGGAGGACGTGGCTTCGGCCACGTCGCCCGTGATGATCCTCATCATGATCCCGTACTTCCTGGTGATCTTTTTCAATGACAACGCCACCGTGCTGGCGGTCATGTCGTACATCCCCTTCTCCGCCCCAGTGGGCATGCCCATGCGCATCTTCCTGGGCTCCGCGCAATGGTGGGAACCGCTCGCCTCCCTGATCATCCTGCTGGTGACGACCTCCGCCGTGATCGCGCTGGGTTCCCGCATTTACGCGAACGCGCTGCTGCGCATGGGAACCCGCGTTCCCCTCCGCGAGGCCCTACGCGAGGCCCTACGCAAGTAATTGTGCGCATTAACGCAGGAAGGCCACCCCGTGGGGTGGCCTTCTCTGTTGTTGCTAAGTTAAGTCCGGCGGTGTCCTACTCTCCCACAGGGTCCCCCCTGCAGTACCATCGGCGCAAAGAGTCTTAGCTTCCGGGTTCGGAATGTGACCGGGCGTTTCCCTCTTGCTATAGCCGCCGAAACACCTGTGCGACGCCTGGGCGTCAAGTCTTCCGAACAGTATTTGCTTCGTGTTTCTAGGATACAGCACGCACGCAGCCTCGCACGACCAGCCTCCCCCGGGGGACCAGAGGCTCGGGTCGCGGGGTCTCGATCGCTCCTTCGTCGCGCCTCGACCAGCGGGGGTTTCGCTGGTCGAGGAACGCCGTCTACGGCGTGTCTCGAGACCCGGTGAGCCAAGCCTCCAAGCGCAGGTCGCGGGGTCTCGATCGCTCCTTCGTCGCGCCTCGACCAGCGGGGGTTTCGCTGGT
>NZ_JPRS01000135.1 GCF_000738085.1 Cryobacterium sp. MLB-32 | reverse complement strand
AAGGTGAAATTGTGCTTATCCGCCTCAAAAAGCCATAGCTCGGGGGAGGTGGATCGAAGGGTGAAATAGATGGCGAAGAGTCCCGCGAAGAACATCACCTCGCTACCCAGCCACACAATGGTGCCCACAGCCACGCTGTTAGGCCGGTTCACAACGGGCGCATTGGCCGTCTGAGTAATTGAGGTGCTGGTCACCCATTCATTATGGCCGATATCCGCCCAGCTTTTTCTCATTCAGCCGTGCGAGTTGGTATTTTTCTGCATTCGGCGCACCCCTAAACGGGCGGGCGAGCCCCCGTGGACACTGGGAAGCGGGGGCATTTCGCTAAGATTGGCGACATGCTCGAATCGCAATCTTGGCCAAATATTCTTACCGCCCTTCTTGATGGCGACGATCTGAGCGTGGCGGATGCCGCCTGGTGCATGGAACAGGTCATGGTCGGCACCGCGACGCCGGCGCAGCTCGCCGCGTTCCTCGTCGCCCTGCGCGCCAAGGGCGAGACCGTGGACGAGATCGTCGGCTTCCGGGATGCAATTCTGGATCACGCGATTCCGCTCGACGTGGATGCCATGGGTCTCGACATCGTCGGGACCGGCGGGGACAGATTCGGCACGGTAAACATCTCGACCATGGCCTCAATTGTCTGCGCGGCAGTGGGCGTCCCGGTCGTCAAACACGGAAACCGAGCCGCCAGTTCCGCGTCAGGATCCTCGGACGTCCTGGCCGCTCTCGGCATCGACCTCAGCCTCTCGGCTGGGCGGGTCGCCGAGATTCTCCGGAGTACCGGGATCACGTTCGCCTACGCCGCTGCCTTCCACCCCGGGTTCGGCAACGCTGCAGGGGTGCGCAAAGACCTGGGAATTCCCACCGTTTTCAATTATTTGGGGCCCCTATGCAACCCCGCCCGCCCCGAAGCGTCCGCGGTCGGCGTCGCCAGCCTGGATCGAGTGCCGCTGTTCGTCGGGGTCTTTCAGACTCGCGGGGCGACCGCCCTCGTCTTCCGGGGTGATGACGGCCTCGATGAGCTCACGACGACGGGGCACAGCCACGTCTGGGAAATCTCGCGGGGACTCGTCACCGAGCACGACATCGACCCGCGGGACCTGGGCATCAAACGGTCCCAGATGAGTGAACTGGTCGGCGGCGACGCTGACCACAATGCGGGAGTTGTTCGGGCTCTGCTGGCCGGCGAGCACGGCCCGATCCGCGATATCGTCCTGCTCAACGCGGCCGCGGGCCTCGTGGCCTTTGACCTCGCCAATGACCCCTCGCAGGTGCAGGTGGCCATCCTCGAGCGTTTCCGCCGCAAACTCACCGTGGCGGCAGAAGCAATCGATTCGGGTGCTGGTGCCGCGAAACTGGAGGAATGGGTCGCCGCCACTCGAATGTAATGGCACGAACGGCGTATGTTGGGCATGTCAGTGCAGACCGCTTACGGGGCGCCGACACAACCGGTATTCCCTGGACTGATTGGATGGCCATGAAGAAACTCATCAATGATCCGAAGAATGTGGTGACGGAAGCCGTCGCCGGTTTTGCAGCGGCGCATCCAGACCTGGTGCGGGTGTCTCAGGATCCGCTGTTCATCGTGCGCAAAGATGCCCCGGTGAAAGGAAAAGTCGGCATAGTCAGCGGAGGGGGCAGCGGGCACGAGCCCCTGCACGGAGGCTTCGTTGGCCCGGGAATGCTCGATGCCGCCGTACCCGGCCCCGTTTTCACCTCACCCACGCCCGACCCCATCCTGGCTGCCACCAAGGCCGTCGATGGGGGAGCCGGCGTGCTGCACATCGTCAAGAACTACACGGGGGACGTGCTCAACTTCGAGACGGCGGCCGACCTCGCGGCGCTCGAGGACATCGACGTGCGAACCGTGATCACGAATGACGACGTTGCCGTCAAGGACTCGCTGTACACCGCCGGCCGTCGAGGCGTGGCCGGCACCGTCCTTGTGGAAAAGATCGCGGGCGCGGCTGCCGAGCGCGGGGGAGACCTCGCGACGGTGGCCGGGGTGGCCGAGAAGGTCAACGCCCGAGTCCGCTCAATGGGCGTCGCTCTCACCCCGTGTATCGTGCCGCATGCCGGGGAGCCAAGTTTCGTCCTCGCCGAAGACGAGATTGAGATCGGCATCGGCATTCATGGCGAGCCGGGCCGGTCCCGGATCACACTCGAGCCGGCCGACGCCGTCGTCGATCGACTTCTCGAGCCGATTCTCGAGGATCTGCCGTTCACTTCCGGCGACCGGGTTCTCCTCTTCGTGAACGGTATGGGCGGAACGCCCCAGATCGAGCTCTACATCCTGTTTCGCCGTGCCGCCGAGGTGCTGACAGGCATGGGTATTGAGGTCGCTCGCTCCCTGGTGGGGAATTTCACGACGAGCCTTGACATGCAGGGCGCGTCCATCTCTGTGCTGCAGCTCGATGACGAGCTGATCACGCTCTGGGACGCACCCGTTCAGACATCGGCCTTGCGTTGGGGTCGGTAGAACACGTGACATTGACCGGAGCCTGGGCGACAGCCTGGATCGTACTGGGCGCTGAGGTCATCTCCGACAACCGCGCCGCTCTCAACACGCTGGATCGAGAGATCGGCGATGGTGATCACGGTGAAAACATGGACCGCGGTTTCCAAGCTGTGATCGGCAAACTCGACGCTCTCACCGGTGACGCCCAGCCCGCGGATGTGCTCAAACTGGTCGCCACAACGCTCATCAGCACCGTCGGCGGCGCCGCCGGGCCGTTGTACGGGACAGCGTTCCTCAAGGCGGCCATTGCAACGAGCGGGGCGGACCGTCTCGACGCGGATTTGGTCGTCGCTATGTTGACGGCCGCGCGGGACGGTATCGTGCTCCGTGGAAAAGCTGAATCCGGCGACAAAACCATGGTCGATTCGTGGACGCCGGCCGTCGATGCCGCCGTCGCCGCCCGCGCGGAGAGTGACGACGTTCTGACGATCCTGCGCGTGGCGGCGGCGGCCGCTGACCGAGGTGCCATCGCAACGGAACCGCTCATCGCGCGGAAGGGGCGGGCCAGCTATCTCGGGGAGCGAGCGCAGGGACATCGCGACCCGGGGGCTGAGTCAACCCGGTTGCTGCTTCAGGCCGCCGTCGACGCTGCTGTAGGGGCGAGCCAACGGTGACCGCGCAACCGAAACGTGTTGGTCTCGTTTTCGTGTCTCACAGCTCGAAGATCGCCGGGGGCCTCGTGGATGTTGCCCGACAGATGGCCGCTTCGGTGTCGCTACGTGCGGCGGGAGGAACGGATGATGACGGCATCGGCACGAGTTTCAGCCGCGTCAGCGAGGCAATTGTCGCTGCCGACGGGGGAGCGGGCGTCGTCGTTCTCTGCGATCTCGGGTCCGCAATCCTGACTGCGGAGACAGCACTGGATTTCCTCGACGAGGACACGCGAGCACTGGTCCGCATTGTCGACGCGCCTCTCATCGAAGGAGGCGTTGCTGCCGCTGTGGCAGCACAAACAGGCGGAGACCTCGACGCCGTAGTCGCAGCGGCGCGGTCTGCTCTGGCGTCCATGTCGGCAGGCCAGCCGCCAGCCAGTACATCTGAGGTGTCAGCCGATCCTTCCGTCGTCCGCCGGGGCGTCACGCTGGTGAATCGAGATGGTTTGCACGCACGACCGGCCGCGGAATTCGTGACGCTCGCGAGCACTTTTGATGCGCAGGTGACAGTCAACGGAACGGACGCCACCAGCCTGCTGGGGATCATGTCACTCGGACTCAGCCAGGGGATGACAGCCGAGATCTCGGCATCCGGCCCTGAGGCCCAGTCGGCGGTGGACGCCCTCGGTGAACTTCTGGAATCCGGCTTCGGTGAGGCGTGATAACCGAACCGCTTAGCACATCCTGTGCAATCTGTCCAATTCGGCGTATTCTGATCTCATGGTTGATCACGACGAGCCACCACGAGATAACGCCCACCTGAGGATACTCGCGCAGGAAATGGGCGCGAAACCCTGCCCGGTCTGCGGTCAGGCCATGCGGGACCACTTCATCGATCACTCCACGCAGAACACCGTCCTGAACTGCCCGGTCCCACACCCCGGAGCCTGGGACCGGGACGCCTTCGAGCCGGTGAACGAGCTGGGCATGGTCATCCATACGCAACAGAAACACCCGTCATCGCCGGGATAAGCACTCTCATTCTGAGCCTCAGCCGATACTTCTCGGACACGTGTCCGAGAAGTGCTACACTAAGTAGATGCATCCGGATGAGGCCCTCGCGAACGAGCCCGCCGGTGTCACTCTCACGGCAGGGCGAGAGGCTTTAAGGCTCGACGCGGCGGGGCCCGAGTCCGACGGATCCGACATCGCAGGGCCGCTCAAGGACCCGCGAGCAGAGCGAACCCGGCAGTTGATCTTCGGAGCGGTATCAGACCTGATGTCGGCTGAGGCCGCAAACGCCTCCGTGACAGACATCGTCAGGGGCGCCGGAATCAGCCGCAGTTCGTTCTATGCGCACTTCTCGAGCCTCGATGATGTGGCCTCCGAGCTCGTACGCGCGCAGTTTGCGCGCATCGGTTCCTGCATGCCGGCGGGGGAGCGGAGCGGAGCAGGGGGGCGCCACGTGGCCCGAGCCGGGTACACGCGCCTGGTCGAACATCTCGTGTCACATTTTCCCCTGTATTCGCGAGTTCTGGAGCTTCCGCTCACCCGGTCGACCTACGACAGTCTCGTGCGCGATTATTCCCGTCGGGTTGTGGAAACAGCGGCGACGCCGCAATTCATGCCGAGCGGAATCAACGCGCATATGGCTGCGACATACACCGCCGCCGGTGCTCTGGGCTTGATCACCTCGTGGATGGGCGGCGATTTTGAAGCCTCCGCCGACGAAATCGTTGATGAGCTCGTCACACTCCTTCCCACCTGGCTCACATCCGCCGGCAGCTGATTCACTGCCGAACCACAGTCTCACTCAAAAGAAACGGTCATCACTATGAATATTCAAATCGGCGAAACACTCGTCTACCCGCACCACGGCGCCGTCACGATCACGGGACTCGAACACCGGTCCGTCAAGGGTACCGAGAAGCAGTTCATGACTCTGCGGGTGCACACGAGCGAACTCACCATTCAGCTGCCCGTCGAGAACATCGATCTCGTCGGTGTTCGCGACGTCATCGATGCTGAGGGCGTGCAGGCTGTTTACGCCGTCGTCGTGGAGGAATTCGTCGAGGAGCCCGGAAACTGGTCACGCCGGTACAAGGCCAACCAGGAGAAGATGGCCAGCGGCAGCGTTTACCGTGTCGCCGAGGTCGTGCGCGACCTGTGGCGTCGTGATCAGGACCGCGGCGTCTCCGCCGGCGAAAAGCGCATGCTCGAGAAGGCGCGTCAGATCCTCACGTCCGAGCTCGCGCTGGCGCAGAACCTGAGCGACGAGGATGCTGCCGAGCGTCTCGTCGAGGTACTGGCCTCGTCCTTGGAGCAGCCCACGGCAGTGAGCTGATTTCCGGTTCGAATATCAGCGACTGGTGACGAGTGATATTCGAGCTGGCGGTATTCCTGCGGCGATGATTCTGGTCAGCGGCGGAGTGTCGGGTAGTGCGCGAACGTGTCTCCGGCGGAGGCTGCGTGCTGCGTCGTTACTTGATAGCTGTAGCCGAGTAGGTCAGCGACGAGTGGCGGTGGCATCTCGGTCACCAGGTCGTCGAGGGCCCGATTCTTTGCGGCCAGTAGGTTGATCCCGAGGCCACGG
>NZ_JPRS01000134.1 GCF_000738085.1 Cryobacterium sp. MLB-32 | reverse complement strand
GTGCCGAGCAGACGTTAGCCTGAGAGCATGGGTGAGCTGAGACTGGAAGAACTGTCCGCACGTAATATCGTTGCGGCCAACAACCTGAGCCTGAAGCCAGGCCAGGAGCAATTCATTGCACCCGTGTCCTACTCCGCCGGGGCATCCGTCATCAACCCGGCCACGTCGTGGCAGCGAGTGGTCGTGCTCGACGGTCAGGTCGCTGGTTTCATTCACGGCAATTTCGACCCCGAGTCGGAGCACGAAGAATTTCGTGCCTGCATCTGGCGCATCAACGTCGACGCCAACGCGCAGGGTCAGGGAGTGGGAAAGTTCGCCGCCGACTCGCTCGCCGAAGAGGCTCGCGCACGAGGATTCGACCACATCACGGTGATCTGGGAGCCCGGAGAAGAGGGCCCGGAGGCCTTCTTCCACCGCCTCGGTTTCGCCGACATCGGTCAGACGCAATACGGCGAGGTCATCGGCGCCCTCAAGCTGTAGCGTTCGTGGGTGCCGCCGCTGGCGACGATTTCGTCTCGCACGTGCTTGTCATTGTCGAATCGATCCCACCGGGCCGGGTGATGACCTATGGGGACGTTGCCGGCGTCCTCGGCTCCCGCGCGGCGCGCGCCGTGGGCCAGACTCTGGCCCGCTACGGCTCGGACGTGCCGTGGTGGCGCGTGATCCGCGCCAGCGGTCATCCGCCGATCGAACACGAAGAACGTGCCCTCGTGCACTATCGCGCCGAGAACACACCCCTTGTCGTGACGACAACGGATGCCGCCTATCGCGTCGACCTGCGGGCCGCCCGCTGGTTCCCCGCGTAGCTGCCCACTACCGACAGGTCGCGTTACTCGTGTGGCCGGCCGGCACCCGTTCGAACGAGTGCCGGCGGCCGGGTGAGTGCCGCGAGGGCGTTCCCGTTACACGAGCGACTCGCGCCAGGCGGCGTGCAGCCGAGCGAAGCGGCCCGTGCCGGCGATGAGATCGTTCGGGGTGCCGTCCTCCACCACGATGCCGCGCTCCATCACGAGCACCCGGTCGGCGATCGCCACCGTCGACAGCCGGTGCGCGATGATCACCGCGGTGCGATCGCTGAGCAGCGTCTGCAAGGCCTCCTGCACCAATCGCTCGCTCGGAATATCGAGCGACGACGTTGCCTCGTCCAGGATGAGCACGGCCGGGTTGGCGAGAAACGCCCGCGCGAACGAGATCAGCTGGCGCTGCCCGGCGGACACGCGACCGCCGCGCTTGTTCACGTCGGTGTCATAGCCGTTCGGCAGGGACTCGATGAAGTCGTGCGCCCCGACCGCGCTCGCAGCCGCAGCGATCTCCGCCCGCGTCGCATCCGGTTTGCCGATCGCGATGTTCTCGGCGACCGACCCACTGAACAGGTACGCCTCCTGGGTGACCATCACGATCGCCCGCCGCAGGTCCTTCGGGTGCAAGTCGCGCAGGTCGATGCCGTCGAGCAGCACTCGCCCTTCGCTGGGATCGTAGAACCGGCTCATCAGCTTGGCGAGCGTCGATTTGCCGGCCCCGGTCGACCCGACGAGGGCGATGGTCTGCCCGGCCGGGATCCGCAGGTCGACGTGCGGCAGGATCACCCGGTCCGACTTGTAGGCGAATTGCACGTTGTCGAAGCGCACGTCACCGGACGCGGCGCGAAGGTCCACGGGCACGAGCGGATCGGGCACGCCCGGTCGTTCCTCGAGCACGCCGGAGATCTTCTCGAGCGCCGCCGCGGCCGACTGGTAGGAGTTGTAGAACATCGCCATCTCCTCCATCGGATCGAAGAACCGCCGGGCGTAGAGCAGCGTGGCGAGCAGCGTGCCCACGAGCAACTCGCCCTCGATCACCCGAAAGCCGCCCACGAGCAGCACGGCGGCCACCGTAACGTTGCCGATGAGCACCAGTCCCGGATCGAAAATGCCGAACAGCTGGATCACCCGCGCATTCACGTGGCGGTAGTCCTCCACAAGCCCGCCGAACTGCTTCTCGTTGCGCTTCTCCTTCCGGAATGCCTTGACCGCGCGAATGCCGGTCATCGTCTCCACGAAGTGCACGATCAGGCTCGCCGACGCCGTGCGCGACTGGCGGAACATGGTCTGCGAGCGCACCTGGAACCAGCGGGTGAGGAGAGCGAGCGGCACCAACGCCGCGAAGAGCACAAGGCCGCTCGTACCGTCGAGGAGGAACAGGGCAATCGCCGTGAAGCTCATGTAGAGAAGACCCTGCAGGAGCTGGTTGATGCCCGAATCGAGCAACTCCCTGATGGCATCCAGGTCGCTGGTCTGGCGGGAGATGATGCGCCCAGAGGTATACGACTCGTGGAATTCAAGACTCAGCTTCTGGGTGTGCAGGAACACGCGCTTGCGCAGGTCGATGAGCACGTTCTGACTCACTCGCGCCGAGAGAATGGTGTACCAGGCGATCAGGACGGCACCCAGCGTGCCGGTGATCAGGTACACGACACCGGTCACGCCGAGGGGCATCCAGTTGTCATCGAGCAGCGCGGGCAGCCCCTTGTTGATTCCGTATGCGATGAGGGTGGGGCCGGCGACCTGGGCGGCCGTCGAGACGACGACCACGAGCATCGCCAGGATCACCTGGCCGCGCACAGGCCGCAACAGGGATCCGAGCAGGCGCAGCGAACGCCTGCGCAGGCGCCTGCTCTCGGCCTTGGTGAAATCGTGCCGGTCCTCGCCGCGCACCCCCGCCACGCTGCCTCCGGTGACACTCACAGCGTCTCCTCCACTCTGGTGTTCTCTCGTCGTTCTTCGTCTTCCAAGCTGGAAATCACGAAGGTGTAGTGCGGGCTGGTGCGCAGCAGCTCGGAGTGCGTTCCCACCGCCGTGATGCGACCGTCTTCGAGCAGGGCCACCCGGTCGGCCAGCATCACCGTGGATGGTCGGTGTGCCACGATCAGAGCCGTGGTCGACACGAGCACCTCGCGCAGCGCGGTCTCCACGAGCGACTCCGTGTTCACGTCGAGCGCGGAGAGCGGATCGTCGAGGATCAGCACGGCGGGCTTGGCCGCCACGGCACGCGCGAGCGCCACGCGCTGCCGCTGCCCACCGGACAAGCTCATGCCCTCCTCGCCCACGAGGGTGTCTACTCCCTCGGGCAGGTCGTGCACAAAGGATGCCTGCGCGATGGTCAGGGCTGCCTCAAGCGCGGCATCCGCTGCCTCGGAGGGTTCGTCGAACTCGGAGCGCCCCAGCAGCACGTTCTCGCGCACGGAGGCGGAGAACAGCGTGGCGTCCTCAAAGGCCATCGCAAGGTGGCGACGCAGGTCTTCACGTCCGAGGTCACGGATGTCCACACCGTCCAGGGTCACCCGGCCGCCGGTGACGTCGTACAAGCGCGTGGTCAGCGCCGTCAGGGTGGACTTACCGGAACCGGTGAGGCCCACGAGGGCCATGGTCTCCCCCGGCTCCAGAACAAGATCGATCCCGTCGAGCAGGTCGGGAAACCGCTCCGGCGAGTCGGCGTAGCGGAAGTGCACATTCTCGAAGGCCAGCCGCCCTTGAGGAGCGTCGATTTGCCGAGGCTCGTCGGGATCGGTGATCGAGTTCGGTGAATCCATCACGTCGAAGAACCGGTCGGTCGCCGTGCGCGCGTCGAAGGTCATCGAGAGCAGGAAACCGATCGACTCCACCGGAAACCGCAGCACGGTCGCCGTCGCGAAGAAGGCCAGCAGCTCGCCGACGCTGAGCTGGCCCTGGCTGGTCAGCCAGACACCGGCCACGAGGCCGAGCGCAAAAGCGACGTCCGGCACCAGCAACAACCAGAGCCAGATTCCGGCGATCGCGCGGGCCTTGGCGATTTCCGTTCCCCGCAGGCTCTCGGCCTGCGACGAGAAGTTCTTGAGCGCGAAGCTCCCGCGCCCGAACGCCTTGAGCACGCGGATGCCGTGCACCGATTCCTCCACCGCCGTCGCGAGGTCACCGGCCTGGTCCTGGCTGCGCCGGGCGATCACGGAGTACTTCTCCTCGAAGACGAAACCGTAGACCCACAGGGGCACCGAGCAGACCACGAAGATCACACCGAGGATCCAGCTCATCGAGACCAGGATCACGACGCCGATCACGATGGTCAGAAAGTTAACCACGATGAGGACGAGCCCAAAGGACACCCACCGACGAATCAGGTTGAGGTCACTGACGGCGCGCGACAACAGCTGCCCGCTCGGCCAGCGGTCGTGGAACGTGACGGGCAGGTCCTGCAAACGCGAATAGAGGCTGTTGCGCATGCGCGCCTCGATGTGCGTGCCCGGAGTCAGTACGAACCAGCGACGCAGCGCGATCATGATCGCCTCGAGCACGCCGAGCCCGAGCACGATGAACACCGCCGGCCAAATCTGGTTCGGATCGTTGTCAGCCAGGGGCCCGTCGACGAGCCTGAGCAGCACCTGCGGGATCGCGAGAGCAACGAGGCCGGCGAGCAGAGCGGCGACCATTCCGAGTGCGATGCGCGGCAGAGCCGGTTTGGCATAGGGATACAGCCGGGCGAGCGAGCGAAACGTGCTCGTGCGCGGCTGGGGAGGCGCTTTCGTGGGCGCAGGGGGCGGGTGGGCAGGTCGTGCGGTCATGGTGTGTCCTGAAAATGGCGGCGACGAGTCACCGATGAAGCGAATACGGGTCGACGACGAGTCGACGGATGCGGGAAGTCGGGTCTTCCCGCGACAGGCGGTAGCGTCTCAGGCTGGCCTGCGTGCGGAAGGTGAAACGGACGATGGCTCGCCCCGGACGTGCGGCTACAGTGCCTGCGCGGTGCGCGGGGCGATACGGCCGAAGGCACCCTCGGTCGCCATACCGGCGAGCGTGTACTGAGTGGTCTTGGTCATGTCGGCCTCCTGAGCGCGTAGGATTTTTTCTGGTGCCCCCCGGATCAGGCAGCCTTTCAGACTATGGCTCATGAGGGAGCAAGGCAAGGAATTTTTTCATCCGCACGAGCCTGTGATGCGCGTGAACTACTCTGGGTGGCGGGTTCGTGCGCGCCAGCCGGCTCAATGAAAGGACGTTCATGCATCCCATGCTCTTCGGTATCAGCTTTCTCGACTCCGAGTGGCTGATCGGCTGGTTCGGGT
>NZ_JPRS01000133.1 GCF_000738085.1 Cryobacterium sp. MLB-32 | reverse complement strand
ATGATCTGTCTGGACTGCTCTCGAGTGTGGTGACGCCCCACGGGCAGGTGCTGCCACGTGTTGGGATCGCTGTAAACGCCAAAGACTGATTCGAGATCCTCAGGAGTCAGCGGTGACAATGCCAGTCGAGCGCAGGCCAAATCTAAATTCGTCATCGAGACCATTGTTCCGCATCGCACCCACGCTGTGCCGCAGATGGTGCGCAAGATAGACCTCGAGCGACACGGTTTTGGGACACGTTGCAGAACTAGGGCTGGGCTTCCTTGAGGCTTCGCAGAGGAACAACCTCTGCCGCGCCAATACTTGGGATCTCCTCAGCGGTCGCTTGTCGGTTCCACGGGCCCGAGGCGAGACTGGATCATCCGAATGAACGTTGTTCCTTCGGGTGCAGGCCGTGCGTGACCGTCTGGGTGCCAGCCCCGAGACGCGTAAAAGCGAATCGCACGGTCGTTCTCGCTCCACACCTCGAGGACGGCAGTATCGGAATCAGTGGCCAGCCATGTGGCCTCAAAGGCTTCATAAAGTCGGCCGCCGATTCCCTGGCCCCAGGCGTGCGGCTCCACGTAGAGACTGACCAACTCGAAAGCGTCGGCTCGCGCATCATCCGGAAGTGACGTGGCTGCCATGGCAGCGAAGCCAAGGACCGGACCACCTTGAGAGGCCGCCATGACGGTGTACTCGGCCGATATGAGACGGTTCCGCCACACCGGTTCGAAGTCCCACTCCTGACCGGGAACCTCCAGCAGCCGAGGGCTGTTCGAGTAGTACGCATTTCGCGCGGCTACATGGATGCGAGCTATCTCCGGAGCAAGCTCGGGACCAGCCTGAACGATTCGAATATCGGGCATGAACGAAAGCCTAAATGATCTCCTCGCAGAGTTCCCGGCTCCTTCGCCGTCGATGTGGAGCCTGCTCGAGCAACGCGTCGGTCGTTCTCCGGGAGGGCGCAACATCCTGCCGTCACGCGTGGTCTCTTGCACTAGGTCGTCCAATGCATATCTGGATCAGATGTCGCTGGCGGTCGTGACGTGCGCGACCCGGGCGCCACTGACGAGAAGCGAGCCCAGTTCGGTCGCGCCCGCGACGGTGCGCCATTCCCGGTACTCGGCGTCGGCGTCGGCTTCGGCCGAAGCCCACCGCTCCATCAGGATCAGGTGGGCGGGGTCTTCGGCATCGACCAACACTTCAACGCCTAGGCACCCGTCAAACGCTCGGGGCCCGGCGAGGATGTCTCTCAGCACGGCCGGCGCGCAGAAGACGGCATCCGGCTCCAAGCGGAGGTCGAGAAGAACTATGAGGGCTATTTATGCTCCGAATCAGAGGGGGAGACTGCGGCGCCGGAATCAGATCGTGCGCGGTGCCTTTGCCAGGTTGGCCTCGAGCTCAGCAATGTTCTGTCGCGTGCCAAAGGCCGGACGGTCGCGCTCGACGCGCCAGCTCTCGGACAGTGCACCGATGTTCACGGTGTCAAAACCGAATTCGTCGTACAGCTTCGTGACGAAGTCGGAGGCATCCGCAAAGTCGGACGATGTAGCGAGCGCACGCCGTGCCGGGTCACCGGTCGGGAACGAGTCAGCGGTGATGTCGGCGGCCGTGATGTGATTGAAGCCCTTTGCCACGCGCGAAGTCGGTAGGTGCTCCTGCAGCATGCCGGTAACGGTCGCCTCGCCGTTGTCGAGGGCCTCGATGCGGCCGTCGCGTTCGAAGTAGTAGTTGTTGGTGTCGATGACGATCTTGCCGGCGAGCGGCTGGACCGGAACGTCCGCATAAGCCTTGAGCGGCACGGTCACGACCGCGACGTCGGCAGCCTGTGCCGCCTGCGCGGCGGTTCCGGCGGTAGCCTTCGGGCCGAGCTCGGCGACGAGGGACGCGAGCGTCTCGGGGCCGCGGGAATTACTGATCACGACGTCGTAGCCGCTCTCGATCGCCTTGCGGGCGACCTGGCTGCCAATGTTTCCTGCACCGATGATTCCGATAGTTGTCATGCTCACGACAACGGGCCGGGCGTCGAAAATGTTCCCGATGCCACGAGGCTGACGTGATGGAGGCGTTCAGGATCGCCACGTTCACGCGGTGTGCCTGAGCCCCGGCGCGATCAGCCGACCGGTCTGTCCTTCTTTCCATTCCTTGGGCGACTGAAACCTGAGCCGTCGAAACAGTGCCGGCGCGAAAGAGCACAATGACCACCCAGCGATGCCGACGGATGGTCTGGTGGGGTGGCAGGCTGACAACGCTGACCAGCGAAGCGGAAGCCGAAGCGTGCACCTGAGATGTCCGAACGGCCCGCTCCGGAGTAGGCCCCGAAGGTATCCACCGTGACAGCCATGCCCGCCGCACACGGCCTGCCACTAAAGCACCTCACAGGGATTCGCGTTCGTGATACCGCTATCAGAGGCGCTTCTTCGGGCACGTATTCTGGGCGCCTGTCAAAGGCTGCCCAACCTCTCTGACAACTTCCCCCGTCAGATAGTTAAGTTGAGGCACGTGCGGTGACATGCCGCCCGTCGTTGTGTACCCGGCCGTCTCTTCGCGAACCGCCCCCACAAGCACTGCGCACGACAGAAACATGACCACGGAGAACAGCAGGATCGCTGCGGCGAGGAGAGCGTACAACCATGGCTGGACCGTTTCGGCGGTTGCGCCCGAAACAAAATAGGCTCCTCCGGAAATAAAGCCGAGGGTCATTAAGATTCCCGAGAGGGGACCGAGGGCGCGCGCCCGCTGAGCCGCGGCCGCCCAGGGATCATGTCTGACTTGTTCAACTCATTCACCGTCCCCGCGTTCCGGGGAAGCCTATCTGCTCACGACTTGGGCAGGCCCGCAAGAGGGACGGCTCCCGCGACAGATCTGGGCCTGATCAACGCAACTGCCGAACACCCTGAGGCCGTGTCAGAGGGGAACGTCGAGCGGGCGACTCGTTGTACATTTGAAGATCTCTTGTACAGTCGTTAGGTGAAATGTACGATTGGTACATGTCGACCACAGTTCCCGTCAGCGTCTCTGATGCACGCGACCAGCTCGCATCGATCATCGACCGCGCTCGCACCGAGCACCAGCCGGTTTTCTTGTCTCGCCGCGGGCGGCGAGTCGCGGCTGTTATCGACGTCGACGATTTAGAGCGCCTCATTGAATTGGCCGAAGACATGGCCGATATTCGTGCCGCTGAGGAATCGCGTGAAGAGATGCGTCGCACGAAAAGCGAACCGACCCCCTGGGAACAGGTGAAGGCGGACCTCGGCCTCGTATGACGTACTCGGTGAAGATCGCACCAGCCGCCGAACGGCAACTGTGCAAGTTCGATCCGCAGGTCCGCCGGAGAGTTCAAGCAGCGTTCGACCTCTTGGCCGACGATCCGCGGCCACCCAAAGCAATCCAACTCGTCGGAGGCTCTGGCGAATGGCGGGTCCGAACGGGTGATTACCGCATCATTTACGAGATTCACGACGACCTGTTAATCGTGCTCATCCTCCGACACGGACATCGTCGCGAGATATACGAATCCCGATAAGTGATCCCGCAACGGGAACCTTGATTGGCATTCGCTCGGCGACAACAGACAACCTCTGCACAGGCGAAGATCGTTAGTCACATTGCCCAGCCTGAGCTCACCAGACCTTGTCAGCGACTCCCGAGAAGACGGCTGCGAACACTGCGCCGGCACCTTTTTCGACAGGGCCATTCAGAATGATCGCGTTGATGCGCTCAAGCGGTGCGAAAAATGGCACCAAGTGTGTACTTGGCTAAGTGC
>NZ_JPRS01000132.1 GCF_000738085.1 Cryobacterium sp. MLB-32 | reverse complement strand
TCCCAGCAGAACCGGGTCATGGTCGGAGGAACGGAACGCGTCGGCCTCGTAGAAGTTCGTCACGTTGTTGTTGAAGCGGCTGTACTCAAGCGCGACCGATTCAACCGAGTTGATGTTCCAGACGTCGACATCGTTGACCGTGGCATCCGCTTCGGGAGAAGCGAACACGTGGTCGAGCGAGCCGACCGTGCCACCGTAGGCGTAGGTGTACTCGCCGCTCTTGGCCTCCTGGTTGATGAAGCCGGCGTCGGTGATCACCTTGATCGGGTCCTCTTGGTCGTAGGCGTTGAAGTCACCCGTGAGGAATACCCGGTCGATGCCCGTGCTGGTCTTGAGCCCGTTGGCGAAGTCCACGAGGGCCGTGGCCTGATTCACCCGAGAGGCGTTCGAGGCACCCTGACCGTCGTTCATGTCGGCGTCGACGCCGGTGCCTGAACCCTTCGACTTGAAGTGGTTCACGATGGCAAGGAAGGTGCTGCCGCTGTCGCCGACCAGCTGGAAGGCCTGGGCGAGTGGCTGGCGTGCGTTGCTGAAGGCCGCGGAACCGGTGAGGATCTTCGACCCTCCCACGGTTTCGACCGTTCCGACCTTGTAGATGAAGGCGGTGCGGATGACGTCTTCGGTCGCGGGAAGATCCGTCGGGGAGGCTACATAGGCCCACACGGTGCTGCCGGCCGCGGCGTTGAGCGCCTTGACCAGGTTGGAGAGGGCGTCGTCGCGAACCTTGCCGAATGCGGCGGAGTTCTCGATCTCTTCGAGCGACACGACGTCGGCATCGAGCGCGTCGATGGCCGCGACGATCTTGGCCTGCTGGCGTTCGAAGTTGACGGTGTTGGCGGCGCCGCGGGCGTCGCATCCACTGCGTACGGTGATCGGGTTTCCGGCCCGGTCGTTGTAGTAGGAGCATCCGGGGATCGAATCTCCGACGGTGGAGAAGTAGTTCAGTACGTTGAAGCTCGCGAGGCGAACATCGCCACCCACGTCCCGGGGAGCCGCGGTGCGGGTATTGGAGAACGTGGCCGGCTGAACAGTCTCGGCATTTGCCGCCGTGAGCGCCTGAGTGGGCTGGAACTTCCAGGTGGTGTTGCGGTAGTCGAGGATCACCGGGGTGGTGAAGGTCACGGCGGCACCGATGCGCAGCGGGTCGGCCGCGGTGAGGTACGGAACCGGTGTTCCCTGGTTGCTGCTCGAGAGGTAGTTCGTGCTCGCACCATCATCGAGGGTGACGGCACGTGCCGCGTTGTCGGCGATCGCCGCCGTGTACTCGGCCGATCCGGGACGGGAAGTCACGGTGGGGTTGACCAGTGGCGTCGTGCCGGCAGCGAGGCCGATCTCGGCGTACTGGTTGGTTGTGTAGTTGGTCGTCACGGTGAAGTCGCCCTGCGGCGCAATCACCATGCCCTCGAGCGACTCGCGCTGGGCATCCGTGCCGGGAAGCGAGACGGTGGCCGGAGTCGGGCTGACGATGCCGGTCGCATCGAGCGGGGCGATGTTGCCGAGCGCCGTCACGTTCAGTTCGGTCAGGCCGTAGTACTCGGTGATGTTTCCGGTCACCGACAGGTAGTCGCCCACAGCAACGGATGCGGCGAGGCTGCCCGTGTACACGAACAGGCCGTCAGACGCGGTGTGCGTACCCAGGTCGATCATGCCGCCCGTGCCGGCGGTCTGCAGGTAGAACCCGCTGAAGCCGCCGGTCGGGTACGCGGCCGTGACGATTCCCTCGGTCTTCACCGTGGCACCGACGAAGGGGCTCGTATCCGTCGTGCCCTGGATCGCGCTGATCGGCGTCACATCGGTCGGCGCGGGAGTGTCGGTCGGAGCAGGGGTGTCCGTGGGCGCCGGAGTGTCGGTGGGGGCCGGGGTGTCGGTCGGCGCCGGTTCAACCGGTGCGGCGGTCTCGCCGGCCGTGTTGGTGGGGGTCGGGGCGGCGGTTGTGAAGTCGGCCGCGTTGACGTCGGTGTCCGCAAAGCCCGTGCGGTTGACCGAGGTCGTGACGGATGCCGAGGTGGACGCCGTGCCCTCATACGTATTGGAGGTGCCATAACCGAGCAGATCGATGATCGCCGGGTTGCCGACGATCGAGCCGACGGGCGGTGCGGTCAGTGTTGCGGCCTGGTTGGCGAAGAAGATGGTTCCCGATCCGCCGGCGAAGGACGTGCCGAAGGACGCGTCGGGGGTCGGAAGCGCTGCACCATTGGCGGCGTTCGAGCTGCCCTGAACCAGGTAGTAGCCGCCGGCTTTGATCGTGCCCGACAGGGCGATCGTTCCTGTGGGGTTCGAGGAACCGCCCGAGGACCGGTACTGAATGGATGTGCCGTCCAGCGACGCATCGGAAGACGTGGGGTTGTAGAGCTCCACGAACTTGTTGAGGTACGTGGCTCCGGCGCTGCCCCCCTGAAGGTAGGCCTCATTGATGATCACGCCGGTGCCGTCGGTGCTGGCCGCGGCGGGCAGGGCAACCAGTGGAGCGGCCACCAGGCTGACCCCCAGGACTGCCGCGGAAACGAGCGTCGAGACGCTCCTGGACGGATGTTTCATTGGATCCCCTATGAGTTTGCAAAGCCACAACTGGTGTTTTGCACACTATCCAGCGGAGGTGTCGATTAGGTTAACTCGACAAACTTTGCTCACATGAGCGCCTGATCAGAAAGTGAATCCTGCTCAGGTTGGGGCCTACGAGCCAGTGACCGCCTTGACCATGCGGGTATTGCCGAGGGTATTCGGCTTGACGCGTGCGAGGTCGAGAAACTCCGCGACGCCCTCATCGTGGGAACGCACGAGTTCCGCATAGACGGCCGGATCCACCGTCTCTGTGCCCATATCGACGAACCCGTTCCGGCTGAAAAACGGCACCTCGAATGTTAGGCAGAACAGTCGGCTGAGGCCGAGTTCTCTGGCGTCAATTTCGAGGCGTTCGAGCAGCGCGTGACCCACTCCCCGTCCGAGCCAGCCGCCATCCACGGCAAGAGTACGCACCTCCCCGAGGTCCTCCCAGATCACGTGAACGGCACCGCAGCCGACCAGGTTGCCGGCAGAATCCTCGGCCACGCGAAACTCCTGCACCGCCTCATAGAACACGACGAGATCTTTGCCGAGCAGGATGCGCTGCTGCACCAGGGGCTCGACGAGCGTCTGGATGCCGGGCACGTCGCTCGTGCGGGCACGACGCACGGTGTACTCAGGTTTGCTCACAGGGTCGGGCCTCTCTCGTTGCTGGTTCAGGAAGAAAACTCCAGTCTAGGGATTGTGCCGCGTCGTTCCGCCCTCGTCCGCCGCGCGCGGCCACAATCCCCCGAATTCGCCATGGACAGGCCGCCGAGCAGCGGCAGGCAGGCGGCGGGACGACGAAAGGCCCGGCAGAATGTCTGCCGGGCCTTTCGTCGTGCTGGTGGTTCCGAGTGCTAGTCGCTCGTGATAGCCAGGTCGGGCGTAGCCGGACCCGTGCCCACGCTTGCCGAGGTGTTCACGCCCACGCCCACAGCCTCTGCGCGAGACGTGGTCACGAAGACGAACTTGCCGTCGACGAAGTCGACGTGAACGTGGTCGCCCGCGTTGAGCTCGCCCTGCAGGATCTTCTCCGACAGACGATCCTCAACCTCGCGCTGGATGGCCCGACGCAACGGACGCGCTCCGAGTGTCGGGTCGAAGCCCACCTCGATCAGGTGTTCCTTGGCCGCGATCGTGAGTTCAACCGTCATGTCGCGGTCGAGCAGGCGAACGCCCAGTCGCTTGATGAAGAGGTCGACGATCTGAAGCAGCTCGGGCTTCGTCAGCTGCGGGAAGACGATGACCTCGTCGACGCGGTTGAGGAACTCGGGCTTGAAGTGCTTCTTCAGCTCGTCTTTCACCTTGCCGGCCATGCGCTCGTACCCGGTGGTCGAGTCGCCCTCAAGCTGGAAACCGACGGGGCCACCCGAGATGTCCTTGGTGCCGAGGTTGGTCGTCATGATGATGACCGTGTTCTTGAAGTCGACGACGCGACCCTGGCCATCCGTCAATCGGCCCTCTTCCAGA
>NZ_JPRS01000131.1 GCF_000738085.1 Cryobacterium sp. MLB-32 | reverse complement strand
TCAGGCCGCCCTCCACATCGATCTGCGCGACCCCGTTCGTGCCAGCACGGGTCGCGATCGCCTCACGCTCGAGGTACAGAACAGTGTCCGCGATCGCAGATTCCTGGGCCTTCTCGATCACCTTGCGGGTATCGTCATCAGCGCCGCCGGCGCCATCCTGGTCGGCACCGGAACCGTGCTCGCCGACAATCCCTCGCTCACCGCCCGCGACGCCAGCGGCACCCCGCTGCCCGACCAGCCCGTTCCGGTGGTCATCGGCCGACGTGCCATTCCGACGGATGCCGCGGTGCACGCCCACCCGCACGCTCCCCTCTTCTTCGCCACCGACGACCTCGTCGCGGTTCTCGCCGACCTGCACGCCCGCGGCATCCGCAGTGTCTTCATCGAGGGCGGTCCCACCCTCGCGAGCGCCTTCGTGGCCGCGGGACTGGTAGACGAGTACCTCGTCTACCTCGCGCCGACCCTTCTCGGCGGGCCCCGCCTCGCCCTCGGTGATATCGGCGTGGCCGGCATCGGCGACCAAAGACTTCTTTCCCTGCACTCGCTCGACCGACTGGGCGACGACATCCTCGTCGTTGCCCGCCCCAGATAAGGACCGCCATGTTCACCGGAATCATTGAGGAGCTCGGCCGCATCGAGCGAGTCGACCACACGACGGACGCCGCCCGGCTCACGATCCGCGCGCCCCTTTCCGTAGCGGATGCCGGTCACGGCGACTCGATCTCGGTCAACGGCGTCTGTCTCACCGTCGTCGATCGCACGCCGGAGACCTTCACGGCGGATGTGATGGCCCAGACCCTGACGATGTCGACCCTGTCGGACGCCGCGGCGGGCACCCCGGTGAATCTCGAACGAGCCGCGCTCGTGGGCGGTCGTCTCGGCGGTCACATCGTGCAGGGGCACATCGACGGCACGAGCACGGTGCTCCGTGTCGTTCCGGGTGAGGCCTGGCGCGTTCTGCGCTTCAGCCTGTCCCGCGAACTCGCCCCGCTCGTGGTGGGCAAGGGATCGATCGCCATCGACGGCGTCTCCCTCACCGTGAGCAACATCAGCCCGGCCGACGAGGCCGAACAGTGGTTTGAGGTCTCCCTCATCCCCGAAACCCTCGTCGCCACCACACTCGGCGCCCGCACCGTGGGCGAACACGTCAACATCGAAACAGATATTCTCGCCCGCCATGTCGAGCGCATGCTCGCCCTGGCCGACGCGGAATCGAAAAGGAGTGCAGCATGAGCCTCGCAGACATCCCCGCCGCGCTGGCCGAGCTCAGGCTCGGCAAGCCGGTCATCGTCGCCGATGACGAGGGCCGCGAAAACGAGGGCGACGTGATCATCTCGGCTCAGCTCGCCACCCAGGAATGGCTGGCCTGGACCGTGCGCTGGTCGTCCGGTTTCATCTGTGCCCCCATGACCAACGACCTCGCCGACACGCTCGATCTGCCCGTGATGGTGCTCAACAACGAGGATGCCCGCGGTACGAACTACACGGTGAGCGTCGACTCAGCGACGGGCGTGACCACGGGCATCAGCGCCGCCGACCGCGCCCACACCCTGCGCGTGCTCGCCGATCCGACCTCGACACCCTCGAGCCTGCACCGCCCCGGCCACATCCTGCCACTGCGCGCGGTAGACGGCGGGGTGCGCGAACGCGCCGGCCACACCGAGGCCGCTGTCGACCTGATGAAGCTCGCTGGCCTGGCCCCGGTGGGTGCCATCTGTGAGATCGTCGCCGAAGACGGCGAGATGATGCGCCTGCCCGGCCTGCTCGAACTCGGCCTGCGCGAAGGCGTGCTCGTGATCACCATCAAGGATCTGATCGAGTACCTCAACACCCTGCACGGCAGCACCCCGTTGCCCGCGATCCTGCCGCTGGCCGAGGCACCCCGCGTGGACTTCGAGGTGGAGACCACCGTGCCCACGAGCCACGGCTCCTTCCGGGTGCGCGCGTATCGCGACCGGATGACCGGCGCGGACCACGTGGCCATCATCTCCGGACACCCCGTCGACGGCGCCTGGTGCGCGTGCACTCGGAGTGCCTCACCGGGGAGGTCTTCGGATCGCTCAAGTGCGAGTGCGGCCCCCAGCTCGACGCCGCGCTCGACACGATCAACCTCGAGGGAGGGGTCGTCGTGTACCTGCGCGGCCAGGAAGGGCGCGGCATCGGCCTGATCAACAAGCTCCGCGCCTACCACCTGCAGGAAGACGGCCTCGATACCCTCGACGCGAACCTCGCCCTCGGCCTGCCCGGGGATTCCCGCGACTACGGCGCGGCCACCGGAATTCTGCACGACCTGGGGCTGGCATCCGTTCGCCTCCTCACCAACAACCCCGACAAGGTGAGCCAGCTCGAAGAGCACGGCGTGACCGTGACCGAGCGCATGCCCCTCGTGGTGGGCATCGGGGCCCACAACGTGGGCTACCTGCTCGCCAAGCGCGACCGCATGGGCCACCACATCAATGAGCAGGATCTTTTGAAAGGCAGCACAGTATGAGCGTCGAAGGCTCCCCCACCATCAGCGTTGACGGAACCGGCCTGCGGGTCGTCGTGGTCGCCGGCCGCTGGCACGATGAGATCACGAACGGCCTGATCGCCGGGGCCGTACGCGTGCTCGAGGCCTCGGGCGCCGAGTACTCGATCGTGCGCGTGCCCGGCAGCTTCGAGCTGCCCGTCGCGTGCAAGGTGGCGCTTGAGAACGGTGCCGACGCGGTGGTCGCCCTCGGCGTGATCATTCGCGGCGGCACGCCACACTTCGAATACGTGTCCTCGGCGGCAACGGATGGCCTCACCCGCGTCGCCCTCGACGCCGGCAAGCCGGTGGGTTTCGGGGTTCTCACCCTCGACGATGAGCAGCAGGGCCTCGACCGCGCCGGGCTGCCCGGATCGAAGGAAGACAAGGGCGAGGAGGCCGCGACCGCGGCCCTCGAAACGGCACGCGTGCTGGCAGACCTGGCCCGATAGGGCCATCGGCGGGTGCTCCCGGGCACCCGCCGGGGCGGGGCCGCCGGGTCCGGGCGTAAGGTTGGAGGTGGCCTTTACCCAAGGTCACCTTCTTTCGTGTGTTCCACGCCGTAGCTTCCAACGCCAGATCGACGTTCCCGAGCGACGTGTCCGGCCCCGTTGTTTCCTGAAAGCGTTCGTACCTTTATGTCCACATCCACCACGCCCGCAACGCTGCCGGCCACCGCCCCCGTCAATCCGAAGGGCCGCGTTATTCTCGCGAGCCTCATCGGCACCACCATCGAGTTCTACGACTTCTACGTCTACGCCACCGCGGCGGTACTCGTGTTTCCCTACCTGTTCTTCCCCACCGGCGACCCCACGACGGCGCTGCTCGCCTCGTTCGCCGTGTTCGGCGCCGCCATGGTGGCCCGCCCGATCGGGGCCCTGTTCTTCGGCCACTTCGGTGACCGAAACGGTCGTAAGGCCACACTCGTGGGGGCCCTGCTCACCATGGGAATCGCCACGTTCCTGATCGGCCTGCTGCCGACCTACGCCATGGTCGGCTGGTTCGCGCCGCTGATGCTCGTTATCCTGCGTCTCGCCCAGGGCTTCGCTCTCGGCGGCGAGTGGAGTGGCGCCGCCCTGGTAGCGACCGAGAACGCCCCCGTCGGCAAGCGCGCCTGGTACGGCACGTTCCCGCAGGTGGGCGCCCCGCTCGGCTTCATCATCGCGAACGGCCTGTTCCTGATCATCGCGTTCGCGCTGCCCTCCGATGACCCCACTCGCCCGTCGGACGCCTTCCTCGAGTGGGCCTGGCGCATCCCGTTCCTGTTCTCCGCCGTGATGGTGATCGTGGGCCTGTGGGTTCGCCTCCGCCTGGTGGAGAGCGAGGCCTTCACGAAGGCCGTCAAGGCCAAGAAGGTCGAAAAGCTGCCCCTCGCGGCCGTGTTCAAGACAAACTGGCGCGAGCTCATCCTCGGCACGTTCATCATGCTCGCCACCTATGTACTGTTCTACCTGATGACCACGTTCACGCTCGGCTACGGCCGTGCGGCCACGGATGCCCCGCTGCCGGGCCTCGGGTACAACTACAACACCTTCATCCTCATGATGATCCTCGGCGTGGTGTTCTTCGGAATCTTCACGCTCGCCTCCGGCCCGTGGGCCGATCGACACGGGCGTCGCAAGACGCTCATCGTCGTGACGATCGCCATCGTGCTGTTCGGACTCCTGTTTGTGCCCCTGCTTGGTGCCGGAAACGTCGGCGTCTTCGTCTTCCTGATTGTCGGCTTCTCGCTCATGGGAATGACCTTCGGCCCGATGGGCGCCCTGCTGCCGGAGCTCTTCCCCACGGCGGTTCGGTACACCGGCTCCGCGTTCGCCTACAACATGAGCTCGATCCTCGGCGCGGCCGTGGCCCCGTTCATCGCGATCTGGCTCTGGACCCTCGGCGGCGGCAGCCATTCTGGGTGGGAATCTACCTCTCGAGCATGGCCGTGATTACGCTCGTGGCGCTCATCCTCAGCCGAGAGACCCGCGACCTCGACCTCGAGCGCTAGCTCGCACCCGCGCCGCTGCGGCGGCACGCGCCCGCTCCGGCGGCAGCGTGCCGCCGGAGCGGCATCCGCTAGTCGAGGAAGAGCGCGCGCAGCCGTCTCGTGGTGAAGACCAGGCCCACGACGACCATCACCGCGTAGTACAGCACATGCCACAGCAGTCCCAGGTCGACCATGCCCGTGGTGAGCGAGCGCACGAGCTCGACCCCGTGCCAGAGCGGCAGCGCCATGATGAAGTACTGCAGCCCCTGCGGGTAAACGCTCAGCGGATAGAAGGTGGCCGAGAACAGGAACATCGGCAGCAGCACGAAGTTGATCCAGTCCATCTGCTGGAACGTCTTCATGTAACTGGTGATCGCCATGCCCACAGAGGCGAATCCGAACGCGATCAGCAGCACCGCCGGCAGGGCCAGCAGCGCCCACCAGGACAGGTTGAGGCCGAGGACCTGCATCACGAGCAGGAATCCGGTGCCGTAGAGCGCACCGCGCAGCAGCGCCAGGGAGATCTCACCCAGAGCAACGTCGAGCGGGCCGAGGCTGGTGGCGAGCATGCCCTCGTAGAGTTTCGCGAACTGCATCTTGAAGAACACGTTCCAGGTGGAGTCATAGATGGCCCCGTTCATCGCCGCCACGGCCAGCAACGCCGGCGCGATGAACGCCGCGTACGGCACACTCTCACCCGACGCGGTCGTGACGGTTCCGATCAGCGCGCCGAGCCCGAGGCCCAGCGAGAGCAGGTAGAAGATCGGCTCGAAGAACCCGCTCACGACCACCAGCCAGTTCGTGCTGCGGGTGGCCTGCCAGCCGCGCTGCATCACACTGCGCGCGTTGCCGGCGTACAGTCCGCTCCGAGGCGGCCGGTTGGGGCCGACGGATGCCGACCGCTCGGTCGTCGCGCGCGTCACGTGTTGAGCCTTCGAACGGTGACCCGCCGGGCGAGCACCCAGCCGAGGGTGAGCAGCGCCCCGAGGTACAGCACGTGCACGACGCTGAGCCAGAGGGGTTCGTACATTCCATAGGCGAAGACACGGGAGAGTTCGGTGCCGTGCCAGAGCGGCGAGATCCAGCCGATCCACTGCAGGTAGATGGGCAGCACGCTGAGCGGGAAAAACGTGCCCGAGAACAGGGTCATCGGCAGGATGACGAAGCGCATCACCATGGCGAGCTGACCGGTATCGTCTTTCAGCGTCGCGGTGTACGCCATGAACAGTGCGCCGAAGGCGAGACCGGTAAGCAGCGCGACCGGCACGGTGAGAAAACCGAGGGGGCCGGGCACGGCGCCGAACAGCAGCATGAACGCGTAGTAGATGAGGCAGGTGACGAGCATGCGCACGGCCACCGAGATGACGATCCCGTTGATGATCTGCCCGGGCTGGATGCTCGAGGCGTTCATTCCGAAAAACACCGGGTTCCATTTGAAGCCGAGCATGATCGGGTAGCTGAACTCCTCGGAGGCGACGGTGATCGCGGCGCTGGCGAGCAGCGCCGGTGCCACGAAGACGAGGTAGCTCACCCCGTTCACCCCGGCGCCGCCGAGGTTGCCGTCCACGAGGGTGGCGAGGCCGACCCCCATCGCGTACAGGTAGATGATCGGATTGCCGATCGCCGTCACGACCACGGTCTGCGCGTAGCTACGCATCACCCGAAACCGGTGCTCGGCCACGTACCACGACCCCCACCGTCGGCTGCGGGCCGTGAAGTCGGGAACGACAGGATCGGGAACGGCGGCTTCGGTCATTCGATCAGGGCCCGTCCGGTGAGGCGCAGGAACACGTCTTCCAGGCTGGAACGGCGCACGAGGCTCGTGATCGGGTGCAGGCCGGCCACGGTCATCCGTTCGAGCTCGGCCTCGCCATTGTCGCTGTAGACGAGGATGCGATCGGGCAGCACCTCGACGCGTTCGCCGTAGCCGGCGATCTGTTCGGCAACGCCGGCGTTGTGCGTGGAGCCGAAGCGTACCTCGAGCACCTCGCGCGACGAGTAGCGGCGAATGAGCTCGGCCGGCGAGCCTTCCGCCATGATGGCGCCGTGATCGACGACCACGATCCGGTCACAGAGCTGTTCGGCCTCGTCCATGTAGTGGGTGGTGAGCAGCAGCGTCGTGCCCTGCTCTTTGAGGCGGAACAGACGGTCCCAGAGAATGTGGCGGGCCTGCGGGTCGAGGCCGGTGGTCGGTTCGTCGAGCAGCAGGATGCGCGGGTTGTTGATGAGTGCCCGTGCGATGGTGAGCCGGCGTTTCATGCCGCCGGAGAGGGCATCCACTTTGGCCGTCGCCTTGTCTTCGAGCTGGGCGAAGGCGAGCAGCTCGTCGGCGCGACGGGCGACCTGCGCCCGCGGAAGTCCGAAGTAGCGTCCGTACACGAGCAGATTCTCGCGCACCCGCAGCTCCATGTCGAGGTTGTTCTCCTGGGGAACGACGCCGAGCTGCGAGCGGATCTCCGGGCCGTGGCGGTCGGGATCGAGGCCGAGCACGCTGAGCTGGCCGCTCGTGCGCGTGGAGACCGCGCCGACCATGCGCATCGTGGTGGATTTGCCGGCACCGTTCGGGCCCAGCAGACCGAATGATTCTCCGGGCGCCACCTCGAAGGACACGCCGTCGACGGCGACGAAATCCTTGTACTGCTTCGTGAGCTGGGCGGCGACAATGACAGGTTGGGGCACAGTTGCCAGCGTAGACCGCGGGTGCGTCAAACGGATGCCCGGGCGCCCGCGGGTGAGGTTCTGCGCGGGGCCCCCGGTCCGGGGCACTGTCAGCTTGACTGCGGCTGAGTGCGGTTAAGCTCGTCTGGTGAGCATCCCCATCAACACGACCAGCAGCCCTTCGCCCGCCGACGACGCGTCACCCGGCGAGCGTTCCCCGGGGTCGGCGCAGAGTGGCCGTGCGCCGCGCACCCCGCGGGTCCCGCGCACACCGCGGCCGGGTCGCCGCGGACCCGGCGGATCTCCCACCGACGTGGGGCCACGCGCCACCTTCAGCCAGCTGCTGCCGTACCTTCTCGAGCACAAGAAGGTGCTGGGATTCGTGATCGTGCTGAGCGTGCTCGGCGCCGCCGCCAGCCTCGCCCAGCCGCTCCTGGTGAGCCAGGTGATCACCCGCGTACAGAACAACACGCCCCTCGACTCACTCGTGATCGCACTCATCGCCCTCGTGGTGATCTCTGGTCTGATCAGTGGGTACCAGCATTACCTCCTGCAGCGCACCGGAGAGGGCGTGGTGCTGTCCAGCCGACGCCGGCTCGTGGGCCGCCTGCTGCGACTGCCGATCAGTGAGTTCGACGCGCGCCGCACCGGCGACCTCGTCTCCCGCGTCGGCAGCGACACGACGCTGCTGCGCGCCGTGCTCACTCAGGGGCTTGTCGAAGCCATCGGCGGCTCGCTCACGTTCGTGGGTGCGCTGATCGCCATGCTCGTGATCGACCCGGTGCTGCTCGGCCTGACCGTGCTCGTGATCACGGTATCCGTTGTCACGGTCGTGCTGCTGTCGCGGCGCATCCGCACGGCCAGTCAGGCCGCGCAGGCCAAGGTGGGCGACCTCGCCGCGAGCGTGGAACGCGCGATCAGCGCCATCCGCACCGTGCGGGCCTCCAACGCCACCGAACGCGAAGTGGCCGTGATCGAAGAGGATGCCCGCGGCGCCTGGCGCATGGGCATCAAGGTTGCCAAGATCTCCGCCCTCGTGGTGCCGATCGCCGGCATCGCCATGCAGGTGTCCTTTCTCGTGGTGCTGGGCGTCGGCGGATTCCGCGTGGCGAGCGGAGCGATCACGATCGCTGACCTCGTGGCCTTCATCCTCTTTCTGTTCATGATGATCATGCCGCTCGGCCAGTTCTTCGGCGCGATCACCTCGGTCAACTCCGCCCTCGGCGCGCTCGGCCGTATTCAGGAGATCATCGACCTGCCGTCGGAGGACCAGTTCGACCGTGACCTGGCGCCGCTGGCCATGACCGTGGGCGCCGCGAACGAGAAGGTTCGCCCCGATGCCGCCGCCATCTCGTTCGAGAACGTGCAGTTCGGCTACTCGGCCGTGACCGTCGCCGTCGATCCTCTCGCCGAGGCCGACTCCGAGACCGTCGACGGAGTGACGCCCGCTCCCGTTGCCACCGAGGCGCGCGCCGTGCTGCACGGGGTGTCGTTCAGTGCCCCGCGCGGCCTGCGCACGGCATTGGTCGGGCCGTCCGGCGCCGGCAAGAGCACGATCCTTGCGCTGATCGAGCGCTTCTACGACGCCGATGCCGGTGTGGTGCGCCTCGGCGGACTCGATATCCGCACCCTCGACCGCACCGCCCTGCGCTCCCAGATCGGCTATGTGGAGCAGGACGCCCCCGTGCTGGCCGGCACGCTGCGCGACAACCTCACGCTCGCGAGCCCGGAGGCCACCGATGAGGAGTGCATCTCGGTTCTGCACGCCGTCAACCTCGGTGAGGTGCTCGACCGCGACCCGGCCGGTCTCGGCGCGACCGTCGGCGAATCCGGGGTCAAGCTCTCCGGCGGCGAGCGCCAGCGACTCGCGATTGCGCGGGCGCTGCTCTCGGCCCCGCCCATCCTGCTGCTCGACGAGAGCACATCGAGCCTGGACGGCGCGAACGAGCAGATGATGCGTGCCGCCATCGACGCCGTCGCGCAGGACCGCACGCTCATCGTGATCGCGCACCGACTATCGACCGTGGTCGACTCCGACCAGATCGTCGTGCTCGATCACGGCCAGGTCATTGGAACGGGGACGCACTCCGAACTCGTGGTCTCCACACCGCTCTACCGCGAGCTCGCCAAGCACCAGCTGCTCGTCTAGTCAGGTCAGGGCCGGGTCGCGCTAGGCCGGGTCGCGCTAGGCCGGGTCGCGCTGAGCCGGGTCGAGCAGGCC
>NZ_JPRS01000130.1 GCF_000738085.1 Cryobacterium sp. MLB-32 | reverse complement strand
TGCCGTCGGCGGCGGCGGCCCGGCCGTCGAGGCTTGAGGGCCCACTTGAGCGTGACGAAGGGGCGGCCGAGGCGGGCGGCCACAAGCCAATCGCCGAGGAAGGTCTCACCGTCGGTCTCGCGGAAGCCGCCCTCCACGCGGATGCCCGCGGCTCGCAGGCGCGCTGCACCGCCCGCGGAGTGCACGCCCGGGTCGCTGACGGCGTAGACAACGCGCGTGATGCCGGCCTCGATGAGGGCAATGGCGCAGGGCCCGGTGCGGCCGGTGTGGTTGCAGGGTTCCAGGGTGACGACGGCGGTCGCGCCGCGGGCGGCCCCGGCGGGCAGGTGGGAGAGGGCGTCGATCTCGGCGTGCGCGGAACCGGAGCCCTGATGCCAGCCCTCAGCGATGACGGTGTGTTGGGCGTCGAGGATGACGCAGCCGACGCGGGGATTGATTCCGGTGGCCGGTCCGTTCGCCGCAAGTTCGAGGGCGCGGAGCATGGCGGCGTCGAATGCGTGCGCTTCGCTCATGGTTCCCTCATTCGTCTCTGGACGAACTCCGGGTTTTTAGGTTGCGCGAGTACGCGAAAGCCCATCGGGGCACCACAATCGGTACCTCGATTCGTGCGCCTCTCATCCGGACTTTAACCGTCGGTGCTGGAATTTCACCAGCTCAACCGTTCATTCGTGAAGAACGAACGGGTCGCGGACTTTCACCGCCGGTTCGGACTTACACCGACCCCGGAGCACGTTTCTTACTCATAGTATGACTCAACAGGCTGGGAGCGCACGTATTCCCTGTCACCTCCCCTGTCCGGCGGGAGCCACGAGCGCGCGGGCCGTTCCCTCGTCGACGAAGAGATCGGTGATGAGCTCGGCGCGGAGCGCCCCGTGCAGGCTCGAGAGCTTCGAACTGCCGGCCACCACACAGATGCGGCGCGGCGTGCGTCGCAGCACCGTGAAATCGGGACCGGTACCGCGCTCATTGAGCGGGATGCCGTCGGTGGAACCGTCGGCGCGAAAGAACACCGTCGCGACGTCGCCCACCGCGCCGGATTCGCTCAGCGACGCGTAGTCGGCCGCATCAAGGTAACCGCCGGCGTAGACCCGGCTCGGCACCTCGGAGAACGGCGAACCCAGGCCGAAGAGGGCCACGTCCATGCGGCCCTGCATCTCGAGAAGACGGCTGACGCTCCGCTCGCGCCAGAACGCCTGCTTCGTCGCCGGGTCGTCGAAGAAGGCGGGCACCGGGAACTGCTGCACGTGGGCGCCGAAGGCGTTGCCGAAACGTCCGAGGATCTCGCTCGCGTAGCCGAGGCCCGTCGTGCTCATGTTGCCGGCGCCATTAAGCTGAACGATCTGCGAGTTGTGGGTCTGTTTCACCGTGACGTGACGGCTGATCGCGTTCATGGTGGAACCCCAGGCGATGCCCATGGTCATGTTCGAGTCGAAGAACTGGCCGAGAATTCGTGCAACCGACAGAGCCACGCGCTCCAGGCGGTCGACATCGCTCGCGCGATCGGGAACCGGAACCACGTGTGCCGTCACCTGAAAACGTTCGAAGATTTCTCGTTCCAACCGGCTCGGAGCGTCGAGCGGGGAATGGATCTGAATGTCCACGAGCCCGCTGGCCCGCGCGTGGCCGAGCAGGCGAGAGACCGACGAGCGCGAGGTGTGCAGCTCGCGAGCGATCGCATCCATGGTGAGATCCTGCATGTAATAGAGGTGCGCCGCGCGAAGGGCGTCACGGGTGCGGTCGGACTGGGTGGGATCGTCGATCTGGATCACGTCGGGCTGGTGCACGTTTGTTCATTCCGGTTGAGAAAATGTGTTGGGCTGTCAAGATGAATCTATTGAACCGGCTTGCCACTTGCAAGCCCCTAACAACAGAGGTGAATCAATGGCGAAGTCCACTGCAGTGCTGGCTCAGGAAGCCCTCGTAGCAAATCCCCGTGCTCAGGTGCTCGTCATCGGCGGTGGGATCAACGGAATCGCGACCTTCCGCGACCTCGCGCTTCAGGGCGTAGACGTGGTCATTGTTGACCGCGGCGACTTCGTGTCGGGTGCCTCTGCCGCCAGTTCGCACATGATCCACGGTGGGGTGCGCTACCTCGAGAACGGCGAATTCCGCCTCGTCAAGGAATCGGTCGAAGAGCGCAACAGCCTCATCAAGATCGCCCCGCACTACGTGAAGCCGCTGCAGACCACCATCCCCATCTTCTCCACCTTCTCGGGTGTGATGAGCGCGCCGCTTCGGTTCCTCACCCACAAGCAGGGTGCCAAGCACGTGGAGCGCGGCGCGCTCCTGATCAAAATCGGCATGATGCTCTACGACTCCTTCTCCCGCGACGGCGGCTCGGTGCCGCGCCACGAGTTCGTGGGCCGCAAGAAGGCCCTGAGCGTGATGCCCAAGCTCAACCCCGGCCTCAAGTACACGGCCACCTACTACGACGCCGCGATGCACGACCCGGAGCGCCTCGCCCTCGACGTGCTGCGCGACGGCCTCGACGCCGGCGCACACGCCCGCGCCGCGAACTACATCGAAGCCGTGGGCAGCGACGAGAACGGTGTGCGCCTGCGCAACGTGATCACCGGCGAGGAATTCAGCTTCGCCTCCGATGTCGTCGTCAACACCAGCGGCCCCTGGACCGACCTCACCAACACCGCCCTCGGCCAGACGAGCACGTTCATGGGCGGCACCAAGGGCTCGCACATCGTTGTCGACAACCCGGAGCTGCTCGCAGCGACCGGCGGACGCGAGATCTTCTTCGAGCACAGCGACGGCCGCATCGTGCTGATCTACCCGCTCAAGGGCCGCGTTCTGATCGGTACGACCGACCTCGAGCACGACATGAGCCAGCCCGCGCGCTGCACCGAGCCGGAGATCGATTACTTCTTCGATCTGGTCTCGCACGTATTCCCAACCATCACGGTCGACCGTTCCGACATCGTCTTCCGCTTCGCCGGTGTGCGCCCGCTGCCGCGCCACGACGACGAACAGCCCGGATTCGTGTCCCGCGACTACCGCATCGAGTCCCGCCCCCTCGGCAATCGTCCGGGTACGCTCCTGAGCCTCGTCGGCGGCAAGTGGACGACATTCCGCGCGCTCGCCGAGAACCTGAGCGGCGACATCCTCGCCATTCTGGGCATGCCGCGCACGGTTTCCACCGAAGGCCTCGCCATCGGCGGCGGGCGTGATTTCCCGGCGACGGATGCCGCGCATCAGGTGTGGGTGGCCGCCCACGGTGACGAGGTGGGCACTGCCCGCGCGGCGCAGCTTCTGGCCCGCTACGGCACTCGTGCAGCCGATGTGATCGATTTCCTCTCCCGTGAGTCCGACGCCCCGCTGGTCAACAACATCGACTACTCCCGTCGCGAAATCGAGTATCTCGCGGCCACGGAGTCGGTCGTTCGTCTGATCGACGTTCTGCTGCGTCGCACGAGCATCGCCTTTGTCGGCTCGGCCACCAGCGACCTCATCGACGAACTCGCCGACATCGTCGCTCCGGTGCTGGACTGGACCGTGGAACGCCGCGCGCAGGAGATCGAACTCGCCGAGCACCTGCTCCACGATCTGCACGGCATCGAGTTCTCCGACCGCCCGGTCGCGGCCAACGCCTAATCGGATGCCGCGGGTTGACTCAGCCCGCGGCATCCGATTACGTAGCAGTGCAACTTGCACGAATGTGCAGTCGAATTCGCGCCCACAGGGGGCCGGAGCCGGATACGGTTTTACCAGTAAAGCGGATTCGCTGCTGAGGCCCGTTTTCGATCTGCTTATTTTCTTCCATCAGAAAGGTCAATGTGGACAATCTCGGTGTCGTATTTCTCTCGGAGGTAGTGGGAACTGCCATCCTCGTGCTGCTCGGCTGTGGCGTTGTCGCCAACGTCGCGTTGGCAAAGAACAAGGGGTTCGGCGGTGGTTTCCTTATGGTCACCATCGGCTGGGGCCTTGCGGTCTACTGCGGTGTCATTGCCGCCTACAACTCCGGCGCTCACCTGAACCCGGCGGTGACGCTCGGGCTTGTCGCCTCGGGAGCCACTGAATTCGGTTCCGGCGTTCCGGTGAATATCATCTCGATCCTCACCTATATCGGCGGTGAGATGCTCGGTGCCGTGATCGGTGCCGTCATCGTCTGGCTCGCCTACAAGCAGCACTTCGACCAGGAGCCCGACCCGGCGAACAAGCTCGGCGTCTTCTCCACCGGTCCGGCCATCCGTTCCTACGGTTGGAACCTCGTCACCGAGTTCATCGGCACCTTCGTGCTGGTGTTCATCGTGATCGGCTTCGGTCGTCAGGGTGAAACCGCCGGACTCGCGGCCCTGGGCGCCCTGCCGGTGGCCCTGCTCGTTATCGTGATCGGTACCTCCCTCGGTGGGCCCACCGGTTACGCCATCAACCCGGCTCGTGACCTCGGCCCGCGCATCGCGCACTTCTTCCTGCCGATCAAGGGCAAGGGTTCCTCGGACTGGAGCTATTCCTGGGTCCCGGTGCTCGGTCCGATCGCCGGAGGCGTTGCGGCCGGCTGGGCCTCCACCTGGCTGCTGCCGATCCTGATGTAAGTGACTCGTCCGCATCCGCGTTTCGAAACACCGCTCGTGAACACCTGCACTCTCAACAAAGGAGTTAAGAATGACCAAGTACATCCTCGCCATTGACCAGGGCACGACCAGCTCGCGCGCCATCATCTTCGATAAGTCGGGGTCGATCATCTCGACCGGACAGCTCGAGCACGAGCAGATCTTCCCGAAGGCGGGTTGGGTCGAGCACGACCCCAAGGAAATCTGGGACAACACCCGTGAGGCCATCGGCCAGGCGCTGTCCAAGGCCAACATCACCCGCCACGACATCGAGGCCGTCGGTATCACCAACCAGCGCGAGACCGCGGTTGTCTGGGACAAGAACACCGGCGTGCCGGTCTATAACGCCATTGTGTGGCAGGACACGCGCACACAGCCGATCGTCGACCGCCTCGCAGCGGATGGCGGCGTGGAGCGCTTCAAGGCCAAGGTCGGCCTCCCGCTGGCCACCTACTTCTCTGGCACGAAGATCGTCTGGATTCTGGAGAACGTCGAAGGCGCCCGCGCCAAGGCCGAGGCGGGCGACCTGATCTTCGGCACGACCGACACCTGGGTGCTGTGGAACCTGACCGGCGGCATTGAGGGCGGCGTGCACGCCACGGACGTCACCAACGCCAGCCGCACGATGTTCATGGACCTCAACACTCTCGAGTGGGATGACGACATTCTCGCGGCGTTCGACGTGCCCAAGTCGATGCTGCCTGAGATCAAGTCCTCGTCAGAGGTGTACGGCACCGCGAGTGGACACAGCCTGCTGCGCGAGGTGCCGATTGCCGGCATCCTCGGTGACCAGCAGGCCGCCACGTTCGGTCAGGCCGCGTTCGACCAGGGCGAGGCCAAGAACACGTACGGCACCGGTAACTTCCTGATCTTCAACACGGGCACCGAGATCGTGCACTCGAAGAACGGTCTGCTCACGACCGTGGGCTACAAGCTCGGCGACGGGCCCACGCACTACGCCCTCGAGGCTCGATCGCCGTCACGGGTTCGCTTGTGCAGTGGATGCGGGACAACCTCGGCATGATCAAGGATGCCGCCGAGATCGAAGACCTCGCCAAGACGGTCGACGACAACGGCGGGGCCTACTTCGTGCCGGCGTTCTCCGGACTCTTCGCGCCGTACTGGCGCTCGGATGCCCGTGGTGCCCTGGTCGGACTCACCCGCTACGTGAACAAGGGCCACATCGCCCGTGCGGCGCTCGAGGCGATCGCGTACCAGACGCGTGAGGTTCTTGACGCGGTCAACGCCGACTCCGGTGTGCCGCTGACCGAGCTCAAGGTCGATGGCGGCGCGACGGCCAATGACCTGCTCATGCAGTTCCAGGCCGACATGATCGGCGTGCCCGTTGTGCGTCCGGTCGTTGCGGAGACCACGGCACTCGGTGCCGCCTATGCGGCCGGCCTCGCGGTCGGCTTCTGGAGCGGCCTCGACGACCTGCGCGCCAACTGGCAGGAAGACGCCCGCTGGGAGCCCTCCATGGACAAGGACGAGTCCGAGCGCCTGCTGCGCAACTGGAAGAAGGCCGTCACCAAGACCCTCGACTGGGTCGACGAAGACGTGCGCTAACTCCCATCACCACCCGAAGGCCCGACCGTGCTCACCGCGCGGCCGGGCCTTCGGCGTTCCCGCCCGGTGGCGGTTTCTGCACAGTGCCGCCGGCACTCGTCTGACCACCCGGCACCCGTCTCAACGAGTGCCCGCCCAGCTAACGAGTGCCTTGACGCCCGGATCAGGCGAGGGCGGCGAGTACCGCGGGGAGCGCGGCGAGTCCCGTCACGCGCTGCACGGCCAGACGGGCCGCATCCGCCGCGTCCGCGGGAGCCACGGATGCCGCTCTCCGGTCGATCCAGACGCCGGCCAGCCCGGCCGCAGCGGCACCGATCGCGTCGGTGCGGAGCCGGTCGCCGACGTACATCGCCGCGGACGGCGTCACGTCGAAGACAGAGCAGGCGTGCTGGAAGATCCGGGGGTCGGGCTTGGCCACGCCGAGTTCGCCCGAGGCGATCACATGTTCGATTCTGCCGGCCAGGCCCACCCGCCGGATCTTCTCACTCTGGAAGGCCAAATTACCATTGGTGATCAGGCCGATGCGTACACCCGACTCGGCCAGGGCATCGAGGCACGAGAGGGCATCGTCATGCAGGCGCCAGCTGTCGCGGTAGTGCGTGAAATACGCCTCGAACCACGCCGAAGCCTGGTCGTCGTCGAGCACGACGTCATAGGCGGCGCAGAAGTCCCGCGCCCGTTCCCGGCGCTGCCCGGGGAAGTCGAGCCGCCCCGCGAGGTACGAGTGGTAATGCTCTTCTTCCAGGTCGTACCAGAGCTGCTGGGCAGACACCGGGTCGGCCGCGATGAAGGGCCCCTGCACGACCGCGAGGTGACGCAGGATGCCGTCGTCGACGGCCTCCCGATGCGCGAAGAGCGTGTCGTCCAGATCGAACAGAACCAGTTCTCTCACGGCGCGACAGTGAGCCGGTCGTGCCGGGGACCGTCTGCCCCCGCGCGCGCCCAGCCGCAACGCATAACTCCTGCAGATTCTGGACGAGCCGAGACAGTTGCCCGTGATTCCGGGCCGGTCCCACCGACCCGGCACAGATTGCAGGAGTTATGCCCAGGTGCGGGGGTCCAGAGGGGCGCGGAAGAGGTCATCAGCGGGGCAGGAGCAGGCCGACGCGGTCGTAGGCCGTCGCGAGGGTGGCATTGGCCACCTCGGCCGCGTGCGCGGCGTTCAGGGCCAGCAGGCGGTCCAGCTCGGCGGGGTCGTCGAGCAGCTCCGTGACCCGGGCGCGGATCGGGTCGAAGGTGCCGGTGACGACCTCCACGAGTCCCTTTTTGAGGTCCCCGTAGCCGCGGCCCGCGTACTCGTCTTCAAGGGACTGCACGGAGCGCTCCGCCAGCACGGAATAGATCGTGAGCAGGTTCGCCACGCCGGGCTTGTTCTCGCGGTCGAAGACCACGCCGCCATCGGCATCCGTCACGGCTCGCATGATCTTCTTCTTGGTGACGGATGCCTCGTCCAGTACCCAGATCACGCCCGCGTGCGACTCGGCCGACTTCGACATCTTCGAGGTGGGGTTCTGCAGGTCGTAGATCTTTGCGGTCTCCTTCACGATGGCGACCTCCGGCACCGTGAACGTGTCGCCGAACCGGGAGTTGAACCGGGCGGCGAGATCGCGGGTCAGCTCCACGTGCTGGCGCTGGTCTTCACCCACGGGCACGATGGTCGTCTGGTACAGCAGAATGTCCGCCGCCATCAGCGTGGGGTACGCGAACAGGCCCAGCGTCGTGGCGTCGGCGCCGAAGCGGGCCGACTTGTCCTTGAACTGGGTCATGCGGCTCGCCTCACCAAAACCGGTGATCGTGTTGAGCACCCAGGCCAGCTGCGCGTGCGCGGCCACATGGGACTGCACGTACAGGGTCGAGGCGGAGGGGTCGATGCCCGCGGCGATGTACTGGGCGGCGGTGCGCCGAGTGTTCAGGGCGAGCAGCGCCGGATCCTGAGCGACGGTGATGGCGTGCAGGTCCACGATCGAGAAAAAGGCGTCGTGGCTCTGCTGCAGCTCCTTCCAATTGAGGAGGGCGCCGATGTAGTTGCCGATCTGCAGGGACTCGGCGGAGGGCTGCATGCCCGAATACAAACGTGGTTGTGTCATTGTGTCGTGAGCTCCAAGAGAAGAAAAGGTCAGATGTCGTAGTCGACGACCACGGGGGAGTGGTCGGACCAGCGCTGGTCGTAGGCTGCGGCCCGGTCGACCGCATAGTGGGCGACGGATGCCGCGAGCTCGGGGGAAGCCAGGTGGTAGTCCAGTCGCCAACCGGTGTCGTTGTCGAAGGCCTGGCCGCGCTGCGACCACCAGGTGTAGGGCCCGTCGACCTCGCCGGCCCACTTGCGTCCCACGTCCACCCAGCCGAGGCCGCCGCCGGTGTTGTAGTCGGGGGCGCCTTCGGCACCGAGGATGCGGTCGAAGTACTCGCGCTCTTCGGGCAGGAAGCCGGCGTGCTTCTTGTTGCCGCGCCAGTTTTTGATGTCCAGGGTGCGGTGGCCAACGTTGAGGTCGCCGAGCACGACCGCGAGCGGGCTGTGGGCGGTGAGCTCGGGCATCCGCTTGAGCATCGCGTCGAGGAATGTGTACTTCTCGACCTGCTTCGGGGTGTCGGTTTCTCCCGAGTGCACGTAGGTGCTCACGACGGTGATCAGGCGGCCGTTGACCTCGTAGTCGGCCTCGAGCCAGCGGCCCGCGCTGTCGAATTCGTCCGCTCCGAGCTCGACCCGGTGGATGGTGGCCGCCTTGCGGCTGGCAAGGGCCACGCCAGCGCGGCCCTTGGCCGTGGCGGCGTCGTGCAGGATATTCCAGTCAGGACCGAGCAGTCCCTCGAGGTCGTCGAGAGAGGCCCTCACCTCCTGGATGGCGAGGATATCCACGTCACGGGCGGCAAGCCAGTCGCCCATTCCTTTGCGGTACGCGGCGCGCACTCCGTTGGTGTTGACGCTGGCAATACGGAGGGGCTTGGCAGAAGGCATGGGTCAATTCTACCGAGGGGCCACCGGCGGCAGGTTCTTGACGACCTCGTCGGCGGCGCGCACCCGGCGGGCGGCTCCCGGACGCAGAAACCAGGGTCGTGCCAGGTACGCCTCCCGCGCGGAGGCGAGGGCGGCCTCGGCCTGCGCCCGCTCGTGTTCCGCAGCTTCCCTGTTCTCTTCGTCGGCCACCCGTTTGGCGCTCAGCGATGCCGGCACGATGCCGACGTCCTGCAGGCCCACCGCGATCCAGGACGCCGCCAGCAGGATCACGGTGCTCACGAGGTTGAACCAGATCAGCAGCCCGATGATCACCGCGAAGGTGGCGAGCAGCGGGTTTCTGGTGGCTCCGCCCAGCAGAGCGCCGCCGAGGATCTTCATCACCCCGAGCGCCAGGCCGCCGAGCAACGCGCCGGTCACCAGTCGGCGGAACGGGATGTGCACCCGGGAGAGCACACGGAACAGGGCGGCGAGGGTGACGGTGTCAATGAGAAGCACGAGGGCGATGCCCACGCCGCGGGCCGTGCCCTGATACCAGAAGGAGTTCTGGCTGATGCCGGCGAAGCCGAAGATGGCGTCAAGAGCCGTGGTGCTCGCGAGGGAGACCACGGCGGACGCGATGAGAGCCAGCCCGAAGAGCAGCCCGAGTCCAAGCTCGCGTAACTTCACGATGAGAAAGAACGTGGTCTGGTTGGGGATTCCAAAGATCCGGCGAACGGCGACGGCCGTCGTGGAGAGCCACGCCAGGGCGGTGAACAGCAGTCCGACGAGGGCGATGGCGCCGGTCCAGCCGAATGTTCCGGACAGATTGAGAGACGTCGGGTCGATCACCCCATCCTCGCCGATCAGCCCCGGCACGGAGTGGTTGATGGTGGCGTAGAGCTGGTCGGTGAGTTCAGGAGTGTTCGCCAGGAAGATCCCGGCGATGGAAAAGCCCACCCACACGGCCGCAAAGACGGCAAAGATGGCCTGGTAGGACATTCCGCCGGCCATGATGGGCCCGCCGCGGGCGGTGAAGTGCACGTAGACACGCACCGGGCGGAGGTCTGTGACGATTCCGATCAGCGGCTTCACGCGACCAGCCTATCCATCAGTGGGCATGACCGCGCGCGACCCCGCCGTGACGTGTCCTGCCCCCACTGCGGGGCAACCGCGTGGTCCAGTCTTGCGGGCCCAGCGATCGGTCTGAAAACATGCCATGTCGGCGAACATGAGTGTGTTCGTGCGATTCGGTTCAGCCGATGGCTCCGCACCCGAAGCGGCGCCATCGGCTAGCCGCCGGGCCACGCACAAAACCGGTTGCCCCGCAGTGCGGGACAACCGGTTGAAGTGCAGCGATGCGGCAGACTACGCCTTGCCACGCATGATGGCCTGTTTGACCTCAGAGATGGCCTGGGTCACCTGGATGCCACGCGGGCATGCTTCGGTGCAGTTGAAGGTCGTGCGGCAACGCCACACGCCCTCCTGATCGTTGAGGATATCGAGACGAACCGCCGCGTTGTCATCGCGCGAGTCAAAGATGAAACGGTGCGCGTTGACGATCGCGGCCGGGCCGAAGTACTGGCCATCGGTCCAGAAGACCGGGCAGCTCGACGTGCAGGCCGCGCAGAGAATACATTTCGTCGTGTCATCGAAGCGGGCACGCTGGGCGACGGTCTGAAGGCGTTCCTTGCCGTCTTTCGGGGTGCTCAGCGACTGGAGGAAGGGCTGTACTTCCTTGAAGGAGTCGAAGAACGGCTCCATGTCGACGATCAGGTCCTTCTCGAGCGGCAGGCCCTTGATCGCTTCGACGTACACCGGCTTGGTGATGTCGAGGTCCTTGATCAGGGTCTTGCAGGCGAGGCGGTTGCGGCCGTTGATGCGCATGGCATCCGAACCGCAGATGCCGTGGGCGCAGGAACGACGGAAGCTCAGGCTGCCGTCCTGCTCCCACTTGATCTTGTGCAGCGCGTCAAGCACGCGGTCCGTGGGGTACATTTCCACGTCGAAGTCCTGCCAGTGCGGCTCTTCATCGGCCTCGGGGTTGAACCGTCGGATGTTGAAGGTGACCGTGAAGGACGGGATTGTCTCGGGGACAACGGGCTTGTCCATCGTTGAGGTGCTCATTAGTACTTCCTCTCCATCGGCTGGTATCGGGTGATGACGACCGGTTTCCAGTCGAGTGCAATGTGGTCGGCGGCATCCGCTGACATAGGGTCACCGGTGAGGTACGCCATGGTGTGCTTGAGGTAGTTTTCGTCATCGCGCGTCGGGAAGTCCTCGCGCTGGTGGCCTCCGCGGCTTTCCTGCCGGTTGCGGGCCGAGTAGACGACGACCTCTGCGAGGTCGAGCAGGAAGCCCAGTTCCACGGCCTCAAGCAGGTCGGTGTTGAAGCGGCGACCCTTGTCCTGCACGCCGATGTTCTTGTAACGCTGGCGCAGCAGGTGAATCGTCTCGGTGACCTCGGCGAGGGATTCGTCGGTGCGGAAGACCTGAGCCTTCTTGTCCATCTCCTCCTGCAGGATCTTGCGGAGTACGGCGATGCGTTCCGTGCCCGTTGACGAGCGGATGCCCTCGAGCAGTTCGCGCACCTCCTTGGCCGGGTCTTCCGGCAGCGGAGTGAACGAGGCCGTCTTCACGTACTCGACGGCGTTGTTGCCGGCGCGCTTGCCGAACACGTTGATGTCGAGCAGCGAGTTCGTGCCGAGGCGGTTGGAGCCGTGCACGGAGACGCAGGCGCATTCGCCGGCAGCATAGAGTCCGGGGACGACGATTTCGTTGTTGCGCCAGACCTCACCCTTGACGTTGGTGGGGATGCCGCCCATCGCGTAGTGAGCGGTCGGCATGACGGGAACCGGCTCGGTGACCGGGTCGACGCCGAGGTAGGTGCGGGCGAACTCGGTGATGTCGGGGAGCTTGGTCTCCAGCACCTCCTTGCCGAGGTGTGTGCAGTCGAGGTACAGGTAATCCTTCTCGGGCCCGGCGCCGCGACCTTCCGCGACCTCCTTGAGCATGCAGCGCGAGATGATGTCGCGCGGGGCGAGGTCCTTGATGGTGGGGGCGTAGCGTTCCATGAACCGTTCGCCGGAGGCGTTGCGGAGGATTGCTCCCTCACCGCGCGCGCCCTCGGTGAGCAGGATGCCCAGTCCGGCGAGGCCGGTCGGGTGGAACTGGAAGAACTCCATGTCCTCGAGGGGGAGTCCCTTGCGCCAGACGATGCCGACGCCGTCACCCGTCAGAGTGTGTGCGTTCGACGTGGTCTTGTAGATCTTGCCGAATCCACCGGTGGCGAAGATGAAGGCCTTGCCCTGGAAGACGTGCAGCTCGCCGCTCGAGAGATCGAGGGCGACGACGGCGGACGGCTGGTCTACCCCGTCGACGTTCGTCATCACGAGGTCGAGAACGTAGTACTCGTTGAAGAAGTTGATGCCGCGCTTAACGCAGTTCTGGTAAAGCGTCTGCAGAATCATGTGGCCGGTGCGGTCTGCGGCGTAGCACGCACGGCGAACGGGGCTCTTGCCGTGATCGCGGGTGTGGCCACCGAAACGACGCTGGTCGATCTTGCCCTCTGGCGTGCGGTTGAACGGCAGCCCCATGTTTTCCAGGTCGATGACCGCGTCGATGGCTTCCTTGGCCAGGATCTCGGCGGCGTCCTGGTCAACCAGGTAGTCGCCGCCCTTGATCGTGTCGAAGGTGTGCCATTCCCAGTTGTCTTCCTCGACGTTGGCGAGGGCTGCGGCCATGCCGCCCTGTGCCGCTCCGGTGTGCGAGCGCGTCGGGTAAAGCTTCGAAATGACAGCCGTGCTGGCGTTGGGGCCGGCTTCGATGGCGGCACGCATGCCGGCCCCACCCGCTCCCACGATCACGATGTCGAACTGGTGGTAGTGCACACCGTCTTTAACGGTGGACTCCGTGGGCGCTGTGGACGATGCGGGGTTTGTCATTATGAAGAGTGCAGCTCCTAAAGGGCCGAGCAGAATGAAGGCAGGAGGTCGGCGGGGGTGCCGGTGGGGCAGGCGTCGAACGTGAAAACCACGAGCGTGCCGAGCACGATCAGGATCACGACGGCGGCCAGAATGGCGGACTTCAAGATTCCGCGACTGGTACGGGTGCTGGCGTAGTCGTTGACGAGGGTGCGCATGCCGTTGCCGCCGTGGATGAGTGCGAGCCAGAGCATGGCTACGTCCCACCACTGCCAGAACGGGTTGGCAAGCTTGCCGGCGACGAACGCGAAGTTGAGCGCGTTGACACCTTCACCGATCATCAGGTTCACGAAGAGGTGCCCGAAGATCAGCACGACCAGGAGCACGCCGGAGACGCGCATGTAAATCCAGCCCCATTTTTCCCAGTTGACGCCACGCTTCTTTGTGGTGCGCGAGTACGGGCTGCGAGGAGCATCGATTGTCGTTGTCATGGTCATTCCCCCTAGTGTTCGCTGAACACGTTGATGAGGTGGCGCGGAGCGAAACCGAGCATCGTGATGACCCACAGTCCGATCACCACATAAAACAT
>NZ_JPRS01000129.1 GCF_000738085.1 Cryobacterium sp. MLB-32 | reverse complement strand
CGCCGACGCAACGCCACGCGCCGGACCCCCGGCACCGTCTCCACGATGGCGACGACCTGCTCTGTGCCGACCGGTCCCACGCCGACGACCGCAGCGCGCCCGACGCCGGCCACGGATTCGATCCGCTGCTCCGGGCCCACCGGCGTCACGACACCAGAGGCGGTCACGATCACGTGCGGCAGCCGACCCTCGACCCAGAGACGGCCCTCGGAGTCGAGGTGGCCGACGTCACCCGTGCGGTGCCAACGGGCGCCCGCGGGGACCGCACGGCGACTGGCCCGGTCGGTGACCCACAGCCGGTCGTAGTGGTCTTTCACGTGCGGCGCCGAGACGAGGATCTCGCCCGTCACGTCGGCCTGCTCGCTCGGTTCGCCGGTGGCCTCGCCGTGCCCGTCAAGTGCGGACAGGCGGATCTGCGTGGTCGCCGCGCCGACGCCCACGCACACTCCGCCCACGCCGTTGTCTGCCTGCGCTGCGGCGCGGATGCCCTCAAGGGAGATGTCAGCCATCAGCAGTCCCTCCGTCATGCCGTACGGGGTATGTGCGCTCGCGTTGGGCATCAGCCGGCTGGCGGCCGCCAGCAGGGGCTCGGACACCGGAGCTCCAGCGGAGAGGAACGTGCGCACGCCGACGAGCGCGGAGTGGTCGGCAGGGGTCAAGGCCTCGGCCGTGGCCACCACGTTTGCGAGCGCGGCCGGGGAGAGGAACACCACGGTAGCATCAATCGCGGCCACGGCGGCCGCAACCGCGGTGGCCGTGAGCGTCTTGGGCGAGGTCACGTCCATGTCGGGGGTCACCGAGCGCGCGCCGAGAGCGGGGCCGAGCAGGGCGAAGGGCGCGAAGCCGGCCACGAGCCCGGTGCCCACCCCGACGCCGTACTGAGCGAAGAGCGCGACCGCGACCGCGGAGAGCTGCCCGTGCGTGTAGACGACGCCCTTGGCCGGGCCGGTCGAACCGGAGGTGAAGAGCACCGCCGCGGTGTCGTCCGGGCCGGGTGCGGCGGGAAGACATTCGTCGGCGCCGAGCTCGATCAGTTCGGCGAGGGTGTGTTCAACGCCCAGGGTTCTGGCCATCGCGGTGGGAAAACGGGCCGTGGCGATCTTGGTGCCGGGCCAGCCGAGGGCGCGGGCGGCCGCCAGGCCAGGTGCGGCACCGATCACGAAGTCGGGGCGTGCGCCGCGCACGGCGCGGGTCAGCCCGCGCAGGCCGAGGCCGGCATCCGCCACCACCACGATGGCTCCGATGCGCACGCAGGCGTAGAGCACCGCGGTGAGGTCGGCCCCGGGAGGCACAAGCAGGGAGACCCGGTCGCCGTGCCGCACGCCGATGCGGTCGAGGCCTGCCGCGAGGCGTCGCACCCGCTGAGAGAGCAACCGCCAGCTCACGACCAGCGTGCGGCCGGAGCGGGGAGCCATGTCGACGAGGGCGGTCTCGTCGCTGTCGCGCAGTTCGTCGAGGTAGTGCCACAGCGGGCGGGTTCCGGTGGCCCAGGCCGCCGCGCGGGAACCGCCGGTCGAGGCGCGAGGCACGAGCGATCGAGACCCATCGTGGGAACCGCCGGTCGAGGCGCGAGGCACGAGCGATCGAGACCCCGCGAGGCGCGTCGGGTCCGAGGATTGGCTTGCGGGGTCTCGATCGCTCCTTCGTCGCGCCTCGACCAGCGCTTGGGTCGAGCCCGTCGAGACCGGGGCCTCGACCAGCGGGATGGGCGGGACGAAGGGCTCGAGGCCGAGGTCAGCGAGCCAGGTCAGCGCAGCGCCGGCGTAGTCGGCGTCTTCGGCGAGCAGGTGCCCGCACCCCTCGAAGCGGTGCACGTCGGCCTGGGGCAGTCGGCCGAGTAGGTCGTCGAGATAGAGATCGCTGAAGATCGGGTCGCGCGGGCCCCAAAGCATGAGAGCCGGCACCTCGAGCGCCTCGAGCCCGGCCGCGATGCGGTCGAGTTCCGGGGAACTCTCATGGGCGGCATCGATCGGGATATCGGCGACGAAGGCCCCGATACCACCGCGGCGGGCGGCACCGCGATACGGGGCGCGGTAGCCGGTCTTCACCTCGGCATCGAGTGCCGGGTGCGCGAGGGCGAGCGTCGTCTCGAGGAACGCGGGCGTGACCACGGTGGCCGCGCCGAGAATTCCCTTGCCGAGCGCGAGCCGCAGCGGCGCCGGCACGGCATGTTCTTCTGGCTGGTGCACGGCGGTGTTGAGCAGCATCACCCCGGCGAGCTGATCGGGGTGGTCGAGCGCCCAGCCGAGGGAGATCGATCCGCCCCAGTCGTGCCCGAACGTCACGACCGGGCCGTTGACGCCCAGGTGATCGGTGAGGTCGGCGAGGTCGCTCACGCGTCGGGCGAGGGGACGGGGCACGCCCGTGCGCTCAGAGAACCCCATGTCGAGCTGGTCGACGGCGATCACGCGCCAGGCCTCCTGGCCGTTCGCCGCGGCATCCGTCGCCTGGCTGACGAGCCGGCGCCACAGGTAGGACCACGTCGGGTTGCCGTGCACACAGAGGATGGTACCGACCGGTTCGACACCCAGGGCCGCGAGGGTCTGCCCGTTGTCGAGGATGTGCCAGGTACGGTCGTGGCCGGCGCCGCTTTCGGGCACGGTGACGAGCCGGGAGAAGGCGGGGTCGAGGCCAGAAAGCGGATGCGGCGGAAGCGTCGCCACGGCAGGAATGCGCGCGGCACGCGGCAGCCGACGCGTCACCAGAGAATCTCCATCATGGCGGTGTTGAGACCGGAGCCGACTCCCATGAGCAGCACCCGGTTGCCGGGTACGAGTGCCGCAGATTCCTGAGCCAGGGTGATCGGGATCGACGCGGGCCCCACATTGCCCAGGGTCGGATAGGTCAGCGGCACCTTGGTGCGGTCAAGGCCGGTCGCCTTCACCAGGGCGTTGGTGTGCACGTCGGACACCTGATGCACGATGTAGCGGTCCATGTTCGACCAGTTCCAGTCACGCCGAGCGGCGGTCCACGCGGACACGACGAGTTCCATGCCTCCCTTGAGCAGGGCCTTCGCATCGGTGAACATGCCGTCGACGCTGCCGACGCAGAGGTCGTTGAACTGGGTCGCCGCGCGGGTGACGCCGCCGAGAATTCGATGACCGCCCGGGTGGGCGTCGAGCGGGCCGAGCACGGCCGCTGCGGCGCCGGACCCGAGGGTCAGGCTCGCGAACTCGCTCATGAAGTCTTTGCGGTTAATGCCCTCGCGCCCGAGGCGATCGATCGTGTTCACCTGGATCTCGTCGGCGTCTTCGCCGTCGATGACCACGGCGTACTTGATCTGGCCGCTGTCGATGAGCTGGGCCGCCAGCGTCATGCCGTTCACAAAACCGAGGCAGGCGTTGGCGATGTCGAAGTTGATGGCCGAGGAGGGCAGCCCGAGGCCGTGGTGGATGCGAACGGCGACCGAGGGCTCGAGGTGCTTCCGGGTCACGGACGTGTTGATCAAGAGGCCCACTTGGCCCGGCTCGATCCCCGCCTCGAGGAGCGCCTTCTTGCCCGCTGAGACAGCGGCGTCGTCGAACGCCTCCCCCTCAGCCCAATTGCGGCGTTCGTGCACGCCGGCAACGCGCTGCAGCAGCCCGCTCGGCAGACGTAGGCGCCGAAGCACAGGCTGCAGCTGACGGTCGATTTCTTTCGACGTCGTTATCCGGGTGGCAAGGGTGCTGACAACCGACAACAGAGCGACGTTTTTGTGCGTCGACGTTGCGTTTCCATCCAACTGTTGTTCCCCTGTCGAGATATGAGATGCCTTCGCGCGGGCGCCGAGCCCCTGAAGAGACCGCCGCCCGCTAACTTTACGCTCCCCAGGCTGACAGATCGGCGCGCACGGGTGCCCGCGATCGCCTCAACGGCCGAGAATCGCCCGTGAAGGGCGATTCTCGGCCGACGGGCGAACCGTCTCAGATCGCGTTATCCGAGAGAGTACTCGGGTTACCGAAGCGGTGTGCGGTGATCGAAATCGCCTGTTCGCGCAGGAACGGCAGAACCTCCACGCGGCCGGCCTGGGTGACCGGGTGCGCGTAGACGGCCACGTCCGGGCTACCGCCCAACGCCGCAGCCAGCGCGGATGCGGCAGCCGCTGCCCCGAGAATCGGGTCGGAGCCGACGAGCCGCACGCGCGTGGTGGTGAGACCGCCCCGGGCGGCACGTTCGAGCCATTCCTCGTCGCTCTCGACGGAAACGGGCACCTCGCGCTGTTCGAGCACGGCGCGCACACCGGCCGGAACGGGCAGGGCGCTCGATACCGTGAACTTCGACGTGGAGAGGGTCGCCGCGGCGATCACGCGCAGCAGGTTGGACAGGGTGCCGTCCTCGGTGAGGCGCACGGTGACCGGAAGCGAGCGGTAACGGAACAGGTTGCGCTCGACCTTGAGGTTCGAGGCGTCACGCACCACACCGAACTCCTCGCGCCAGGCCAGTGCGTCGCTCAGGGCTGAGCGGCGAAGCACGTCGAAGTCGGCGTAGTCGAGGAACGCCTGTGACGCCTCGATGATCTCCGTGACGCGGGGCTCGAGGCCACGCAGGTGCAGCGTGGAGCTGTTGCGGCCCGGGTCGGTAACCCAGGTGCCGAGTCCGTAGAGGTAGTTCGGTCCGCCGGCCTTAGTGCCGGGGCCCACGGCCGAGCGCTTCCAGCCGCCGAACGGCTGGCGCTGCACGATCGCGCCGGTGATGCCGCGGTTGATGTACAGGTTGCCGGCCTCGATCGTGTCGAGCCACTCACGCAGCTCGTCAGCGTCGAGGGAGTGCAGTCCGCTGGTGAGGCCGTAGTCGACGGCGTTCTGGAAGCGGATGGCCTCTTCGAGGTTCTTCGCGTGCATCACACCGAGCACCGGGCCGAAGAACTCGGTGAGGTGGAAGTACGAGCCGGGCAGCACGCCGGTGCGAATACCGGGCGTCCAGAGACGGCCTTCCTCATCGAGCTGGTGCGGCTCCACGAGCCAGCTTTCTTCGGCGCCCAGCGTGGTGAGGCCGTGCAGCAGCTTGCCCTCGGCGGGCTGGATGATCGGACCCATCTGGTTGACCGGGTCGCTCGGCATGCCCACGCGCAGCGAACGCGCGGCGTCGATGAGCTGGCGCTCGAAGCGCTCGGACTTTCCGACGGAGCCGACGAGGATCACGAGGCTCGCGGCGGAGCACTTCTGGCCGGCGTGGCCGAACGCGCTCTTGATCACGTCGGCCGCGGCCAGGTCGAGGTCGGCCGAGGGCGTGACGATGATGGCGTTCTTGCCACTCGTCTCTCCGAGCAGCGGCAGGTCAGTGCGCATGGAGCGGAACAGCTCCGCGGTCTCGTAGCCACCGGTGAGGATGACGCGGTCGACGGCGGGGTGACCGATCAGCGTGGTACCGAGGGAGTGGTCCTTGAGGTCGACGAGGGCGAGGAGTTCGCGCGGCACACCGGCCTCCCACAACGCCTCGACCACGATGGCACCGGAGCGCTGCGCGAGCTTGGCGGGCTTGGCGATGACCGCGGCGCCGGAGGCGAGGGCGGCGAGGATTCCACCGGCCGCGATGGCGACCGGGAAGTTCCACGGCGGGGTGACCACGATGAGCTTGGAGGGAACGAACACGGCACCCTGCACGTGGTCGAGGTCCTTCGCACGCTCGGCGTAGTAGTGAGCGAAGTCGATGGCCTCGCTCACCTCGGGGTCGGCCTCGGCGATGGTCTTGCCGGTCTCGGCCGCCATGACCTCGATCAGCCGGTCGCGGTTCGCAGCGAGGGCGAGTCCGGCGCGGTGCAGCACGGCGGCACGCTCTGCACCGGTCTTCTGGCCCCAGGCCACGCTCGCAGCGAGGGCCGTGTCCATCACGTGGTTGAGCGTGGCCACGTCATCGATCCGTGCTCCGGCAATCGTGTCGAGGCCGAGCGTCGAGGTCTCGACGCGGTCGAGGATGCGGCGGCCCCAGGCGCGGTTCGCGGGGAGCGAGGGGTCGGTGTCGGCCTCGTTGTGGAAGCCCGTGAGGCCGGAGGCGGATCCGCGCGTGAGTCCGAGGAGGGCCGCGGTGAGGTTGGGGTCGGCCTCGTCGGCGGATGCGTCGGCATCCGTTTCGGCCTTCGGCAGGGCCTCGAGCTGGGTCACCTGCGACCGGTCCTGGGTGCGGTTGGGCGTGGGGACGATGTCGTCCACGGCGGTCAGGGAGGCGAGGAACCGGTTCTTCTCGCGCTCGAACAGTGCGGGGGTGCTCGTGAGTTCGAACACGGCCGACATGAAGTTTTCCTGGCTCGCGTTCTCCTCGAGGCGGCGGATCAGGTAGCTGATGGCCACATCGAACTCCGACGGCTTCACGACGGGCGTGTACAGAAGGAGCTGGCCGACGTCCTTGCGCACGGCGGAGGCCTGGCCGGTGGCCATGCCGAGCAGCATCTCAAACTCGACCTTGTCGTCGACGCCGCGCTGCTTGCTCAGCAGGTGAGCCCAGGCCACGTCGAACAGGTTGTGACCGGCGACGCCGATCTTCACGGCGTCGGTGTTCTGCGGGGTGAGGGCCCAGTTCAGCACGCGCTTGTAGTTGGTGTCGCTGTCCTGCTTGGTGGAGTAGGTGGCGAGGGGCCAGTCGTGCACGGCCGAGTCCACGTGCTCCATGGCCAGGTTGGCACCCTTGACGAGGCGAACCTTGATCGGCGCCCCGCCGGAGGCGCGGCGGGCCTGAGCCCAGTGGGTCAGTCCCTGCAGCGCATTGAGGCAGTCGGGCAGGTACGCCTGCAGCACGATACCGGCCTCAAGCTTGGCGAGCTGGGGCTGGTCGAGCAGGCGTTCGAACACCGCGATGGTGAGGTCCAGGTCGCGGTATTCCTCCATGTCGAGGTTGATGAACTTGGGCTTGCCGTTCGCGGAGCTCGTGGCGGCCAGTTCGTAAATGGGGGTGAGGCGCTCGACGATGCGCGTGACGCACTCGTCGAAGGCCCACATGGAGAGCTGGCTGGCGATCGAGGAGACCTTGATCGAGACGTAGTCCACATCCTCGCGGGCGAGCAGCTCCTGTGTGGCCGTGAGGCGGTGGGTGGCCTCTTCCTCACCGAGCACGGCTTCGCCGAGCAGGTTGATGTTGAGGCGGTTGCCGGATTCCTTGAGGTGCGCGATCGCGGGGCCGAGCTTGTCGGGGGTCGCGTCGACGACGAGGTGGCCCACCATCTGGCGCAGCACCTTGCGAGCGGCAGGGATGACGACCCACGGCAGGACGGGGCCGAGGATGCCGCCGACGCCGATCGCGCCGCGCATGTACCAGGGCAGGAAGGCCGGGGCCTTCTTGGCGACGTGCTGCAGGCTGTAACCGGCGACCATCTTGTCTTCGGGACGCATGACGTTGTCGACAAAACCGACGGTGAAGTCGAGCCCGTTCGGATCCTTCAGAACCCCGGCCAGGCGTTCGGCCGCGGCATCCTCCGGGATTGTCGCGCTCTCGGCGAGCCATTTCTGCACGAGGACGATCACCTCTGCGCTGAGGTCTTCTTGCACGCGAGGGATGAAGGGGTTGGTCATGGTCACGATTTTAGTCTCTCGTTCACGGTAGGCAGCTCGGGATATATCCCCAGTGTGCCCCAGCGTCGGCGCGCGATTCGCATCGGAAAAGTGAGTCCTTCTGACTGGTATTCATTAGAATTAATGATCAATCACGGTTGACCCCCTGAGGAGGGCACATGCTCGACGTTCGGCGACTACGCTTGTTGCGCGAATTGAAGATTCGCGGCACCCTCGCCGGCGTCGCGGAAGCGCTCGCCTACAGCCCGTCCGCGGTCTCGCAACAGCTCGCCATCCTCGAAAAGGAGGCCGGCGTGGAGCTCCTGCAGCGGGTGGGGCGGCGCGTCAAACTCACCCCCCAGGGCGAGATTCTGGTCGGTCACGCCGAGCATCTGCTGGAGCGGCTCGAAGCCGCCGAGGCCGACATCATGGCCTCCCGCGACACGGTGTCAGGCACGGTGCGTGTGGCCGTCTTCCAGTCTGCCGCCCACGCCGTCGTCCCCCCGGCCCTTACCATTCTGAGCGAGGAATACCCGGCACTGCGGGTGGAGATCACCGAACGCGAGCCCGAGGCCGGCCTCTTCGCCGTCTCCGCCCGCGACTTCGATCTCGTGCTCGCGGAGCAGTATCCCGGGTATACCCGAGAGCACCGGCCGGACCTCGATCAGGTCAGCCTGGCAACCGATGCCCTCCGCCTCGCCGTTCCGCGCCCTCGGGACGGCCGGGTCGTCGTGGGTTCGCTCGAAGACGCCGCCGTGCTGCCGTGGGTGATGGAACCCGCGGGGACCGCCTCGCGTCAGTGGGCCACTCAGATGTGCCGTTCGGCCGGTTTCGAGCCCGATGTGCGCTACGAGAGCGCTGATCTGATCGCCCACATGCACCTGATCGAGTCTGGCAATGCCGTAGGAATCCTCCCCGACCTTCTGTGGGCAGGTCAGTCGCCGGCCGTGCACCTTCTCGACCTGGCGGGGCTGCCTAACCGATCAATCTTCTCTTCCGCCCGCCGCTCCAGCGCCGGGCGCCCGGGTATTCTCGCCGTGCGGGACGCTCTCTCCCGCGCCGTCGCCCTCGTGGCCGCGCCGTCTCCCACCTGACCGGCACTCCCGTCGGTCGAGGCGCGAGCCACCCCGCTGGTCGAGGCGCGAGGCACGAGCCATCCCGCTGGTCGAGGCGCGAGGCACGAGCCACCCCGCTGGTCGAGGCGCGAGGCACGAGCGATCGAGACCACCGCGAGACACTCCGCATAGCGCACGCCACGTCCCACGACCGGATCACGCGGTCTCGATCGCTCCTTCGTCGCGCCTCGACCAGCGGAACCTCGGAACCCTACGAGCGGGCGCCCCGGCGGCGGAACATGAACGTCAACACGCCGCCCGCGAGCAGCAGAAGCGTAGCCAACAACCCCGCAGGGGCAAGCTCTGCACCGGTCGCGGCGAGCTGATCGCCCGCACCGGTCGCGGCCAGGGCACCGTCGACCCCGGGCGCTGCATCCGCGACGACGGAGTCGATCGAGAAGAGCGTCGTGGTTCCGGAAACCTCGTTCCCGACCGCGAGCATCGGAACGCCGCTTGTCGAATCACTCGCCGAGATGAACGCCACGCCCTCTGGACCGAGGTCACCGGCCAGCGGCAGATCGGTCGCGCCGGCACCCGCCGTGACCGAGTCTTCCATCGACACAGCGAAGTTGCGGTTGTTGATGTAGGTGACGAACGTTGCCGAGGTGGGGTCCTCGATGTCGTAGACCATGATGCCGCCGACGCGCTCAAGCCCGATGAAGGCATACGTACGGCCGTTCACGTCGCCGATCGCGAGGTTCTCCGGCTCGGGGCCCTTGTCGTCGCTGCGCCCTTCGAGGTTCGACTCGCTGTGGTTCGAGTTGACGAAGGCGGGGTTCGCAGCGGCGGTGATGCGTTCGAAGTCATCCCCAGAGTCGAAGGTCTGCGTTCCATCTGTATTCCAGATCGAGAATGAACGTGATCCGAAGGAGTACAGCTCCTCGTAGCAGGTACCGGCGGCGTTGAGCCCGTTCTCGGTGGTGACGTTCAGCCGGCCGAGGTCGGCGTCACCGGTGAGGCCGACGAGGGGGCTGTCGGCGCAGACCGGCATCAGCCCGTCGGCGCCCAGGTCCTTGACTCGGGCGCCTTCGACGTAATCGCCCCATTCCCGGGCGTCGCCCTCGTTCGCGGTCACCAGGTAAGTGGCCTCATTCGCGGAATAGGCGTTGATGCCGTCTGGCATGTACATACCCTTGAGTCCCGGGAAGGTGCGGATGTTGACGGTCGGTGCGTCCTCCGGGTCGCGATCCGAGGCGTCGATCCCGTTGCCCTCGACCCCGTGGTCCTGGAAGCCGAAGGGCAGGATGTCGGTGATCTCGGCGGACGCGAGATCCACGACGGCGACCGCATTCGCTTCCTGCAACGCCACGTAGGCGACGAGTCCGTTCGCGTCGATGGCCACGTACTCCGGCTCGAGGTTGGTAGACACTCTGTTGCCGCCCAGGTCCGGCCCGAAGATGCGCACGTCTGCGGGCAGCGGCTTGCTCCCCCCGGCCTCGAAGTCGTGGAAGTTCGCCGAGTTGACGGCGGACTGCGCCGGTGCGGAAAGATCGGCGGGAAGGGTGACGATGCTGACCGAGCCCTCGGGGTCGACGGTGAAGTCGTCGTTGGGCTCGCCCTCATTGGCCGACACCGCGTAGGTCCCGTCCACGGAGATGCTCACCATATCGGGCAGCGCGCCCACCTCGACGGCCCCAAGAACGGTCGGTGCCGCGGCGTTGGCGTCGAAGAAGACGAGCCAGCCGGCATCCGTCTTAGTGGGCGATTCAACCGCCAGCACGCCGAGGCCGTCGCCACGCACGGCCACCGAGTTGGCGGTGGATCCGGCGGGAACCACCCCTCCGGCGCTAATGACAGCGTCCTCGGCGACGAGGGAGTAGAGCTTGGCGGGGCTCGTGGGGTCTTCGATCGAGAGCACGTCGACGGCGCCCTGGGCGGCATTCACGACGAAGAGGCGACCCCCGAAGTAGGTGACGATCTCGGCCGCCGAGGCGTCGAAGGTGCCCGTCTCGTAGCTGCCGAGCGGCGACAGGGTCAGGGCAGCGGTGTCACTCGAGTAGGAGATGGGCGCGTCGACGATGGCAGCGGATGCCGCGGGCACGGCCAGCCCGCAGGCGAGCACCGCCCCCAGCCCCAGCGCCAGTGCCGTTCGTGGACGGCGCGGTGTGAAAGCTTTCATGCGGTTCCCCTTGGTGCTGTACGGACTGGTGCTGTATGAACTGGTGCTGTGTGGACTGGTGCTGTACGAACTGGTGCTCTTCCAGCCGTTTCTGTCCCTCCTGTTTAGGGGGCGAACATGGCCTCCCGGTGAACAGGGGCTGTCCCCTGCCCAAACCCTGGCGATCCCAGCACGATGGCGAGCGCGGGGATATGATGCCCAAAACTTTGGACCATCGTGAGCGCCACCACCGGAGAGGAAGAGCAGTGACAGAGAACATTGACGAACTGGGGCCGGTCGACTGGATCGTGTTGGAGTTTCCGGGCAGCACGTTCAACGGGTCGATCGCACCCGAACTCACGTCACTCGTCGAACGCGGGCTGATCAACGTTCTCGACCTTCTGTTCATCAAGAAAGACGCGGACGGCACCTACGAGGTGCATGAGATCGCCGACCTTGACGAGGGTGAGATCGGGGAACTGCGCAGCTTCGAGGCAGAGCTCGCGACGCTCCTCAGCGAGGAGGACGTGGAAGCGGTGGCGGAAGCCATCGAACCCGGCAGCAGCGCGGCCCTGCTCGTCTGGGAGAACGCGTGGGCCGCGCCGTTCGGATCCGCCGTGCGGCACGCCGGCGGCCAGCTCGTGGCGAGTGGCCGCATCCCCACCCAGGCCCTGCTCGCAGCGGTCGAAGAAACAGAAGAGGAAGGACTCTGACATGCCCATTGCACGCAGGAGAGTAGGACGCCCCGGAGTCGTGGGCGCACCCGTGGCCCGCACGGCCGCCGCTGTCGGAACCGCCGCCGTGGTCGCCCACGGCGTGCGTCGCCGGGGGGATCGACGCGACGGGCGCCGGGCCGGCCGCTGATCTTTGCTCCGACCGTGGGATGGCTGCCTCGGCAGCCGTCCCACACCACTGTGAGAGCGCCCGGCACCGCCTGGGCCTGATGCACGAGGAGGAACACATGGGAATTGTGGAATACGACGCCGGGAGCCCTTTCCCGGGCGAAATCGGCCGCACCATCGACGAGTCGACCCCGGCGTGGCCGGCACCGATCCGCGCTCGGCAAGACGCCCCGAACGTGCTGACGATCGTGTTGGACGACACGGGATACGGCCAGCTCGGCTGCTACGGGAGCCCGATCAGCACCCCGAATTTCGATGCGCTCGCTGCCACCGGGCTTCGATACAACAACATGCACACAACCGCGCTCTGTTCGCCGAGCCGCTCGTGCATCGTCACGGGCCGCAATCACCACAGCAACGGAATGGCCGCCATCACGGAGCTCGCATCGGGCTATCCGGGGTACGACGGTGTCATTCCGTTTGAGAACGGTTTCCTCTCGGAAATCCTGCTCGAGAACGGCTACAACACCTTCATGGTGGGCAAGTGGCACCTGACCCCGAGCAATCAGGAGACCGCTGCCGGCCCCTACACGCGCTGGCCTCTGGCGCGCGGCTTCGAGCGCTTCTACGGGTTCCTCGGCGGAGATACCAGCCAGTGGTATCCCGACCTCGTGTACGACAACCATCAGGTCGACCCGCCGAAAACACCGGAGGAGGGTTACCACCTCACGGAAGATCTCATCGACAAGTCGATCCAGTTCATCGCGGATGCCAAGCAGGTCGACCCCGCGAAGCCGTTCCACCTCCACCTCTGCTTCGGCGCCACGCACGCGCCGCATCACGTGCCGAAGGAATGGGCAGACAAATACGCCGGAAAGTTCGACGAGGGATGGGACGCGTACCGCGAGACGGTGTTCGCCCGGCAGAAAGAGCTCGGGATCCTCCCCGCCGGTGCAGAGCTTTCCCGCCACGACCCGGATGTTCCCGACTGGTCGGGGCTCAGCGACGAGGCGCAGACGCTCTTCAGCCGCATGATGGAGGTGTTCGCCGGGTTCCTGGAGCACACCGACCACCACCTGGGCCGACTGCTCGACTTCCTGCGCGAGCAGGGCCTGCTGGAGAACACCATCGTGATGGTCGTCTCCGATAACGGTGCGAGCGCTGAGGGTGGTCCGACCGGCACCACCAATGAAGCCCAATTCTTCAACAACGCCCAGGAGTCCCTCGAGGACAGCCTCAAGGTCATCGATGAGATCGGCGGCCCTGCCCACTTCAACCACTACCCCTGGGGCTGGACCTGGGCGGGTAACACCCCGTTCCGACGGTGGAAGCGCGAAACCTATCGGGGAGGGTCGACGGACCCGTTCATTGTGTCCTGGCCCGCGGGCATCACGGCGAAGGGTGAGGTGCGCAATCAGTACGCACACATCATCGACATGGTGCCCACCCTGCTGGATCTGCTCGGCATGCCGGCCCCCGCCACGATCAGGGGCGTCACCCAATCTCCCCTGCAGGGGGTGAGCTTTGCGCAGACCCTCGATGACGGGACCGCCCCCACCAAGCATCACACGCAGTACTTCGAGATGCTGGGCCATCGGGCCATCTACCACGACGGGTGGCGCGCGGTCTGCCCGTGGCCGGGCCCGTCATTCGCCGAGGCCGGGCTGCCCTTCGGGGAGCCCATCACGTCGGAGCGGCTCTCCGAGCTCGACGCCACGGGCTGGGAGCTTTACCACGTGGAGGAGGACACGGCGGAAAACCACAATCTCGCGGTCGAACATCGTGACCGCCTGATCGCCATGATCGCCACCTGGTACGTGGAGGCGGGCAAGTACAACGTGATGCCCGTCGACGGGAGCGGGCTGGCGAGGATGATTGGGGAAAAGCCACTCGTGGCTCTTCCCCGAGACCGCTACACCTACCGGCCGAACACCCAGTCGATCCCGTTCTTCGCGGGGCCGCGGGTGCTCAACCGCCCGCACAGCATTGCGGCTTCCGTCGAGATCCCGCCGCGGGGCGCCGAGGGAGTGTTGCTCTGCCAGGGATCGGCGGCCGGCGGGTATTCGTTCTTCGTCAAGGACGGCAAGCTCCACTACGTGCACAACTACGTGGGTCGAGCCCTCTACGGGGTCTCCTCTCCGGAGCTGCTGCCCCCGGGAAAGCCCGACCTGCGGTTCGAGTTCGAGCCGACGGGTCCTCCCGACATGCCCCACGGCAAGGGCACACCGGGACGGATGCAGCTCTACGTCGATGGCGCCCTGGTGGCCAACGGCGAGGCCCCGGTCACCACGCCCTTCATCCTGAATCCGGGCGCACTGACCTGCGGGGCCAACCCGGGCTCGCCGGTCACGACCGATTACGCCAGCCCGTTCAGGTTCACCGGCACGCTCCACAGCGTGACCGTCGACGTGAGCGGAGACCTGATCACCGACCCCGAGGCCGAGCTGCGCGCGCATCTGGCCCGACAGTGAGCCGCATGGGCCGCGCATAAAACCGGTGCACTCGCGACACGCCGTTCGGGCCGGGCTCCCCGAACGGCGTGTCGCACCATTCTCCGGTTTTCGCACGAACTCCGGTTCTCGCCGGGACCCTGATTCTCGCCCGGAACCTGATTCTCATCGGGACTCTGGTTCGCACAGGGACTGGTTCGCACAGGGATTCCGGTTCTCTGACGTTCCGGGCAGTGACGCTCCGGTTCTCTGACGTTCCGGGCAGTGACGCTCCGGTTCTCTGACGTTCCGGGCAGCGACGTTCCGGGCAGCGACGTTCCGGGCAGCGACCCTGCTGCGGTTGCCAGATCCCGCTCAGTCCGTAGGCTCGGGGCATGACCGAAACTGATTACGACGTGGTGATTGTCGGCGGCGGGCACAACGGGCTCACCGCGGCCGCCTACCTTGCCCTGGCCGGCAAGTCCGTGCTGTTGCTCGAGCGCGACGACCATGTGGGCGGTGCCGCGGTGTCGGCGGATGCCTTCAGCGGCCAGGGCGCCCGCCTCTCGCGCTACTCCTACCTCGTGAGCCTGCTGCCCGAGCGCATCCGTGACGAGCTCGGACTCGACATAGAACTCGCCCGACGTCGGTACTCCTCGTACACACCGGATCCGAGCGATCCCACCCGGGGACTGCTCGTCGACCACGGCGACCCCGAGGCCACGCGCGCCTCCTTCGAGCGGGTCGCCCCGGCCGACTTTGAGCCGTGGAACAGTTTCTACGACCGCACCGGAACGCTCGCCCGCGTGCTCTTCCCGACCGTCTGCGAGCCACTGCTCACTCGCTCGGAGGCGCGCCGGCTCGTGGCCGATGACGATGCCTGGAACGCGTTCGTCGAGCATCCGTTGGGTGAGGTGATCACGAGCACGTTCGCGAGTGATCTCGCTCGCGGGGTGGCGGCCACCGACGGCCTGATCGGAACATTCGCTTCTCTCGATGGCCATGACCTCGACGCCAATCGCTGCTTCCTGTACCACGTGATCGGTCAGGGGACCGGCGACTGGGATGTGCCGATCGGCGGAATGGGGGCCGTCTCCGGCGCGCTCGAGCAGTCAGCGCACGCGGCCGGCGCGCGCCTCGAGACGGGCGCCACGGTCACGTCGATCACGCCCGACGGTGAGGTGACCTACGGTCAGGCCGAGAAACAGCACACGGTGACCGCTGAGTATGTACTCAGCAACGTGGCGCCGTGGGTGCTGGCCGGGTTGCTCGGTGATGCCCCCGACCAGGCGCCCAAGCCCGAGGGCGCCCAGGTCAAGGTGAACCTGCTGCTGTCCCGGCTGCCACGGCTGCGCGACGAGTCGGTCTCGCCCGTCGCCGCCTTCGGAGGCACGTTCCACATCAACGAGACCTACTCCCAGCTCGAGGGTGCCTTCGCCGCCGCTGTCAACGGAGGGCTGAGCGGCCTGCTGCCGTGCGAGATCTACTGCCATTCGCTCACCGACCCGAGCATCCTCTCCCCGGAACTCCGCGAGGCCGGCGCGCACACCCTCACCGTCTTCGGCCTGCACACCCCCGATCGTTGGGTGCACGCCGAGAACAACGACTCCCTGCGCAACACCCTGCAGGCTGCCGTGCTCACCTCGCTCAACTCGGTGCTTGCCGAGCCGATCGAAGACCTGTTGATGACGGATGCCGAGGGCCGCCCGTGCATCGAAACCAAGACCACCCGAGACCTCGAGCTCGCGCTGAACCTGCCGGGCGGCAATATCTTCCACGGCCCTCTGTCGTGGCCATTTCTGGAAGACGACGCCCCACGAGCGACCCCGGCCGAGCGTTGGGGCGTGGCCACCGCGCATCCGCGAATTCTGGTGTGCGGGGCCGGAGCCCGGCGCGGCGGCGGTGTGAGCGGCATCGGCGGGCACAACGCGGCGATGGCGGTGCTGGAGGGCTGACGCGCCGCACGGATGGCGCAGAACGGCTACTGGCCGTGGAGCGGAAAGGGGCCTAACCTGTGGGGAGGATCGTGTGTCACTCAGCTTGGAGGAACCATGACAGCCACAGCCACCGGACGCCTCGTTCACCGCGACGACGGACTGTACCTCATGATGGACCGGCTCTTCACGGCCATCCCGGATGATGTCTGGGCGTCCATGACGCGTCCGGCCGAATTGGAAAAATGGATCGGCACCTTCACCGGCAACCCAGCCACCGGTGCCGTCAAATTTCGCATGTCGGCCGAGCCGGATGCCAAGTGGCAGTACGTGAGCATTCTGGAGTGCGCCGCACCGCACCGGTTTCTCGGTGATTTCGGTGAGGGCGACGATGCCTGGCGGGCGCTGTTCCACCTCGCAGAGGGCAACGGAATGACAACGGTGACCTTCGGCCAACGCCTGCGCAATCCCGCCGAGGCCGCCACCGTCGGACCGGGCTGGGACTATTGCCTCGACCGCCTCGTCGCCTACCGCACGGGCCGCCCGATGCCCACCTGGGACAGCTATTACCCGGCACTGGCCCAGACCTACAAAGACCTGATCCTGCCCGCCCGCACCACCACCTGAGCGCCCCGACCGACTGGCTCACTCCCAGAAGTTCACGTCGGGGAACTCACTTCGGGGAACTCACTTCGGGAAGCGCGGGACTACTCCCAGATGCTCGGTGCGGGAGCGCGCGTGGCCGGCATGGCCACGTCGTCGCTCCACTCGAGCAGCCAGGCGGGTACGGTGACGTCCTCGGGCATGCCCACGGCCTCGAGCAGGTCCTCGATGGGGACCACGCCGCCCGTGCGCTTGAGAAAGCGACCACGGATGAACCCGTGCGCGTAGATCTCGAGTTCGCCCGAGGCATCCGGTCGAACGAATCGCTGCTCCACATAGACGGCCTTGGTATCGAACCCGAGGATGCGCGATTCCACGGTAAACCGCTGCCCCACCGTGAGGGACTTACGAAAGCTGATCGTCTCGGCGACGACCACCGGGTACCAGCCACGCGCCACGAAGATCTTCCAGACCCCGGTGCGGTGCAGCATATCGAAGCGGGCCACGTCCATGATCGACAGGTAGACGCCGTTGTTCATATGGCGAAGAATATCGAGGTCGGTCGGCGAGGTGATGAACCGGGTGCGCGCCACGTCGTAGTGACCGAGCCTCGGGCCGAATCGCGACAGCATGGCGTGCAGAAGGGTGCGAAAGAACATGTGCATCCTGCGATGCTATCGGCGCGGGCTCCGTCCCCGCGTCGGGACCTCCGCTGGTCGAGGCGCTACACAGGAGCGCTTGGATCGAGCATGTCGAGATCGAGACCCCGCGCGTTGATCCTCAGACCTGGCTCGGGCTGGGAGGATCGTCTCGCCAGGTCTCGATCGCTCGTACCTCGCGCCTCGACCAACGAGGCGGGAGTAAGAAGTGCGAGGCGGGATTAGGAGGTGCGGGGCGCGGATTCTAGGCGGGCACGTCGCGCTGGGCCGCCCCGATGTACACCGACAGCGGGCGAATGAGCGCGTTCGCGGCGAGCTGCTCCGACACGTGCGCGGTCCAGCCGATCATGCGCGCCGCCACGAAGATCGGCGTGAAGGTCTCGGTGTCGAACCCCATCACGTGGTACGCGGGGCCGGTGGGATAGTCCACGTTCGGCAGAATGCCCGTGCGCGCGGCCATCGCCTCCTCGAGGTTGATGTAGATCTCCAGCAGGTCGGGGCGGCCGAAATGTTCGAGCATGGCCACCATCGACGACCGCATGGTGGGCACCCGGGAATCGCCGTGCTTGTACACACGGTGTCCGAACCCCATCACCTTGCGCTTGCTCGCGAGCGCCGCGTCGAGCCACGTGTCTACCCGGTCGGGCGTTCCGATCTCGTCGAACGTGTACATGACCGCCTCGTTGGCGCCGCCGTGCAAGGGGCCCTTCAGGGCGCCGATGGCGCCGGTGACCGCCGAGTGCATGTCGGAGAGCGTCGAGGCGATCACGCGCGCGGCAAAGGTGGAGGCGTTGAACGAGTGCTCGGCGTAGAGCACGAGTGAGATGCGGAAGGCATCGACGACGACGGGCTCCGGCACCTCGCCGAAGGTCATGTACAGAAAGTTCTCGGTGTAGTCGAGGTCGGCGCGCGGTTCCACGAGCTCCAGCCCGTGCCGCCGGCGCTGGTCGTACGCCACGATTGCCGGCATCTGCGCGAACAGGTGCCGAGCCTTGCGCAGGTTGTTTGCCGGGGAGTTGCTGCCGGCGAACATGTCGTTGGCACCCATGACGCTCACGGCGGTGCGACAGACGTCCATCGGGTGCGTGGTCAGGGGCAGGTCATCCACCGCGCGCAGCACGTTGGCCGCGAGCGCCCGGTTCGAACGCTCCTCGAGCTCGAACTCCGCCAGCCTCTCGGGGCTGGGCAGCTCGCCGTCCCAGAGCAGCAGGGCCACCTCCTCGACGCTGCAACGCGCCGCCAGTTGTTGAACGGGATAGCCCCGATAAAGCAGAGAGTTCGTATCGGAATTCACCATCGATATGGCCGTGACATCGACGGTCACTCCCGCCAGCCCCTTGAAAATGCGAGGCTCGGTGGTGGCTGAGTCGCTCATGATGCTCCCTTCGGCGGTGCAACGGTGGCTCAGAATAAGCCTGAGGGTCGGTCGCCGGATGCACGAGACCACGTCGGGCGGTGATGGTGAGGCCGCGCAGTTCCGGCCCGGTGAGGTCGGGCAAGCGCTGGGCGGTATCCAGGAATCGGTCGATTTCATCGGGTTCGAGTACGTCGGCAGCGAGAGTGCGGAACTTCGCCACGTACTGGTCGCGGCCGAACGGCCTCGCCCCGAGCGGATGCGCATCCGCTACCGCGATCTCATCGGTGATGGTGCCGCCGTCGGTGAGCGTGATCACCACGCGTCCGCCGAAGGCCTTTTCGTTCACGTCCAGGGAGTGGTAGCGACGCGTCCATTCGGCATCTTCCACCGTCGTGACGCGGTTCCAGAGCGCCACGGTGTCTGGGCGATGCGCGCGCTCAGGGCTATAGGAGTCGACGTGGTGCCAGTGGCCGTCTTGCAGGGCCACCGCGAAAATATAGGGAATGGAGTGGTCGAGGGTTTCCCGGGTCGCATCCGGGTTGTACTTCTGCGGGTCGTGGGCCCCCGAGCCGATCACCACGTGCGTGTGATGCGAGGTATGCAGCACGACGGATGCCACGGTGTCGGTATTCGCAACCAGCTCGGGGTGCTCCCGGTGCAGGCGGCGGGCGAGGTCGATCCACGCCTGCGCCTGATACTCAGCCGAATGCTCCTTGGTATAGCTGTCGAGGATGGCCCGCTTGGCCTCACCGCGCTCCGGGAGTCCCACCGTGTACACGCGACCCCGACCGCCCAGAAGCCAGGCGATCACACCGTCTTCGCCCTCGTAGATGGGCGTGGGACTCGTCTGGCCACGCATGGCCCTGTCAATCGCCTCGATCGCCAGCTTGCCCGCGAAGGCGGGGGCGTAGGCCTTCCAACTGGAGATCTCTCCCTTACGGGACTGCCGCGTGGTCGTTGTGGTGTGCAGCGCCTGGCCGATGGCCTGAAAGATGGTCTGTTCGTCGAGGCCGAGCAGGGTGCCGATGCCCGCGGCGACCGACGGCCCCAGGTGGGCGACGTGGTCGATCTTGTGCTCGTGCAGGCTGATCGCCTTCACGAGGTCGATCTGAATCTCGTACCCCGTGGCGATGCCGCGCAGCAGGTCGACGCCGCCCAGCCCCCGGGAGGCAGCGAGGTGCTGGGCCACAGCCAGGATCGGCGGGATGTTGTCGCCCGGGTGTGAGTACTCCGCGGCGAGGAACGTGTCGTGAAAGTCAAGCTCCCGCACAGCCACGCCGTTCGCCCACGCCGCCCATTCCGGCGAGACGCGGATGGCCGCATTCGTTCCGAAGATGTTGGCTCCGTCGCCGCCGGTCGAGCGCGGGTGGCTGAGCGCCTGGGCCCGGGCTGCCACCACGGGATCGCGCACAATCGAGGCCGCGGCCACGGCGGCATTGTCGATGATGCGGTTGATCACCATCTCGGCGACCGCAGCAGTGACCGGTACCGGGTCGGTCGCGACCTGAGCGATCTTCCAGGCGAGCTGCCCCTCTCGGGCGAGATGCTCGTCACTTCGATGTACACGAACCTCGTGAAACTTCACACAAAGAATCTACTCGATTGAAGCTGAAAATGTTCATGGATTTTTCGTGCCGGAGAACCCCTCACAAGGCCTAAAATTCAGTATGGTTTCCCTCCCCCATTTGCTGGCTTTCGGGCTCGCATCCGTCGCGCTGATCGCCCTGCCTGGGCCCACCGTGCTGTTCGTGATCGGACGGTCACTTGCCCTCGGACGCCGCGGTGGAATTCTCAGCGTGGCCGGAAACTCCCTCGGCCTGATCCCGGTGATCCTCGCGGTCGCCCTGGGGCTCGGGGCGGTCGTGGCGCAGTCCGTGGTCGTGTTCACGATTATCAAGTTCGCGGGCGCCGCATACATCGTGTACCTCGGCATCCAGGCCATCCGGCACCGCCGTTCGGCGGCGGGAGCAACCGGAGGCAGTGTCACGCCCAAGTCGCGACGCCGCCTGCTGGCCGAGGGTTTCATCGTGGGCGTGAGCAACCCAAAGGCGATTGTGTTCTTCGTCGCCGTGCTCCCGCAATTCGTCGACTACGGGGCGGGATCGGTTGTTCTGCAGCTGCTGACGCTCGGCCTGGTGTTCGTCGTGCTGGCCTTCATCGGCGACAGCACCTGGGCGCTGGCCGCCGGAGCGGCGCGACACTGGTTCGCGAAGTCGCCGACGCGCATTGAGACCCTCTCGGCAACGGGCGGCGCCATGATGATCGGCCTCGGCGGCGTCCTGGCTGTGACCGGCTCCCAGAGCTAGGTCCTCGACCAGCGATTCCCCAGCCGGTCGATCACTCCGGCGAGCGCCGCGCCGGCCGCATACGCCACAAGGTCCCAGGCTCCGAAGGTCGTTCCGAGCACGAGGGCGATCGGCGCCCAACGCTCGGCGAGAAGGCTCGGCACACCGGAGAGCTGGAACAGCTCGATGAGCGCGCAGAGCGCGGCGGCGGTCACCGCGATGCGCGCCGGGGACGCCCGCGGCACGACGAACGCCACAAGGAGGTACACCAGAACCGCGTACAGGGCGTCGGCCACGAGTCCTGCCAGCACGCCGTCGGCCAGGAAGTGCACGCCGAGGCCGGTCGCGACCACGAGCCCTCCCGCGGCACAGAGCACCCAGCGGCGTCGCATCACTCGCTCATCCGCTTGTCCACGTTCCACACGTGAACCCTACCGGGCTACAGCGTGCGGGGTACGAGCCGGGGAAGAACCGTAGCGACTCCGCTCGAGGCAAGCTTCTCGACCACGAGCGCGGGAAGCACAGCAACCACGGCCGCCACTGCCGCCACGGGGCGCGGGGCAACCCGGCGCACGAAGTCGCCGAGACGGCGGTAGACCTCCTGAGACTCCGGATGCTTCGACTCCTGCTGCCAGGTGTGGCGGGTGTTCACTCGGTTGCGGGCGTAGATCAGAGTGTCGACACTGATCGCCTTGTTGCGCAGGGCAGCAATGAAGTTGAGGTTCGCACGATAGAAGTAGTCACGCTCGGACGTCGTGATGAACACCGGCGGAAAACCGCTGTCGAGCCATTCGATCGGCGACATGAAGCGAGCGGCGCTGCGCAGGTGCAGTCCGCGTCCATTCTCCGGTAACAGCATCCGCAGAAAATTGAGGCTCAGCACGAAGCCTCGCTCGAACATCACCGAGAAGTCCGCGATGCTGCAGTGCTGAACGAGGCCGAGCAGGTTCGTGCGGTCGACGTGCGGCTCGATGCCGTAATGCTTGGCCAGCTCAGGATGGAAGGCCGATGCGGTCAGCAGGGCCGCAATGTGCCCGCCGGCCGAGTCGCCACCGAGCACGATACGGGAGGGGTCGCCCCCGAAATCCGCAATGGTGCTCACGACCCAATCGAGCACGTGATTTCCATCCTGCATCATGTGGGACAGCTGCGCTCCCGGAGCCATCCGGTAGTTGGCGTTGACCACCACCATGCCCTCCAGGGCCTGGCTCGCACAGTACCTGGTAAGTGGGGCCTTATCGCCCGAGGTCCAGCCACCGCCGTGAAAATAGATGTACACGGGAAGGGACCCCTGAGCGTCGTGAGGCACCATCACGTCAAGGCGATGGCCACGCTTGCCGTCACCCGCGTAGTCGATATCGAGGTGGTACTCCACCGCATCGATCGACGTCGCCCGAGTGCGGCTGGCCGCGTTTTCGGGCAGGCGGAGCATCAAAGCCCGCCACGCCCAGACCGGAACCCGGGAGAGGCCGGTTTCCTTGGCGGAATTGCGGGTATTTCTCACCGACTGAGATTAACTCCGCAGCGTGTGGGCGCGCTGGGAGGGACCCCCCTATACCCTGTGAATACCCCCATTTGGGGGACACATGGCACCGGGCATGCTGCGCCGAGTGCCGAACGGCCGTTACCGGGCGGCGGCTCCGCCGGCGACTCCGGTGGCCTCAAGAACCGCACGGGCCAGAGTGTGGAAGTGCAGGTTGAAGCCCAGCACGGCCGGTGTGGAGTGCGGGTCGAGTTCGAGTCGTTCCACATCAACCGCGTGCACGATGAACTGGTAGCGATGCGTACCGGTTCCGGGAGGCGGCCCGGCGCCGACGAACGCGCTCTGGCGCGTCTCGTTGGGCAGGGTGAGGGCGTCTGCCGGCAGTGCCGCGCTGCCGAGGGCGCCCGCGCCGGCGTCAAGGGACGTGACGGATGTCGGCAGGTTGCAGACCGCCCAATGCCAGAAGCCGGAGCCGGTGGGGGCATCCGGGTCATACATCGTCACCGCGAAGCTCTTCGTGCCGGAGGGGAACCCCGACCAGGAGAGCTCGGGCGAGCGGTCTTCTCCGCCGGACTCCGCGCCGTATTGCGGGGCGAAGAGCGGCTGGCCATCGGTCATATCGCTGCTCGTGAGAGTGAACTGCGGCACGGCGCCGAATCGGGCGAGGGGGTCCTGAGTCATGGGCTTCCAATCGTTGATCAGAGCCTAGGCCCCCCGCGCGTAAAATAGCTGGGTGGCCATTCCGAAGATCCTTCTCTACTACGTCTTCACGCCCCTTGCCGACCCGGACGCGGTCCGCCTCTGGCAGCGCGACCTGTGCGAGTCCCTCGGCCTGCGCGGCCGCATCATCATCTCCGCCGACGGCCTGAACGGCACGCTCGGCGGAGACCTGAAGGCGCTGAAACGCTACATTCGCAAGACCCACGACTACCCGGCCTTCCGGCACATCGACTTCAAATGGAGCGAGGGCACCGCCCTGGATCCCGCTGGTCTCAGCCTCGACTTCCCGAAGCTCGTGGTGAAGGTGCGCGACGAAATCGTGAGCTTCGGCGCGCCCGGTGAGCTGACCGTGGATGCCGACGGCGTCGTCGGCGGGGGAACCCGGCTCGATCCCGCGGCGCTTCATGAACTCGTGGCCGAGCGCGGGGACGAGGTGGTGTTCTTCGACGGCCGCAATGCCTTCGAAGCGGAGATCGGTCGGTTCCGCAATGCCGTCGTGCCCGACGTGTCCAACACCCGGGAATTTGTGGCGGAACTCGACAGCGGAAAATACGACCACCTCAAGGACAAGCCGGTTGTCACCTACTGCACCGGAGGCATCCGCTGCGAAGTGCTGAGCGGCCTGATGGCGTCGCGCGGCTTCGGTGAGGTCTACCAGCTTGAGGGCGGCATCGCCCGGTACGGCGAGGCGTACGGTGACGACGGGCTCTGGGACGGCTCCCTGTACGTGTTCGACCAGCGGATGTCCATCAATTTCAGCGACCACACCGCCGTGCTCGGGCAGTGCCTCGTCTGCGGCGAGCCCACCCGCCACATGCTCAACTGCCGGGAGGAATCGTGCCGTGAGCAGCTCGTCGTATGCGAGCCCTGCGTGGCCCTCGCCGCGCCCGCATGCGCGCTGCACGCCTGACCGCCCGTCACTCGCCCAAAACCCGCCCCGCGGGTGCCCGAGCCGCTGTCGGCAGCAGAACGGATGCGCCGGCGGCGGCGAGCGTGCGTGGGCTGTGATTGGATGCTGGGGTGACCTACAACGCACCGGCTGTCCGCTCCCACTTTCCCGCACTCGCCACCGGCCTGGCCCATTTCGACGGCCCGGGCGGTACGCAGACCCCCCGTCAGGTCGGCGCGGCCATTGCCCTCACCCTGACCCGGCCACTGTCCAACCGCGGCACGCGCAGCCTTCCCGAGCGCAATGCGGATGACGCCGTCACCGGTTTTCGGAACGCGTGCGGCGACCTGCTGAACACCGACCCGCAGGGAATCGTGTACGGGCGAAGCGCCACCGCTCTCACCTACGATTTCTCCCACCACCTCTCCCACGGCTGGGGGCCTGGTGACGAGATCGTGGTCACGAGGCTCGACCACGACTCCAACATCCGTCCCTGGGTGCAGGCCGCGGAGCGCACCGGCGCCACCGTGCGCTGGGTGGACTTCGATCCAGAGACCGGTGAGCTGTCGGCCGAGGCCGTTGCCGCCCAGGTCAACGACAACACCCAGCTCGTGGCCGTCACCGCGGCGAGCAACCTGATCGGAACCCGCCCGCCGATCGCCGAGATCGCCACCGTCACCCACGGCGTCGGCGCGCTGCTCTGGGTGGACGGCGTGCACTACGTGCCGCATGCGAGCGTTGATCTGCAGGCACTGGGCGCGGACTTCTTCGTGTGCTCTCCCTACAAGTTCCTCGGCCCGCACTGCGGGGTGCTGGCGGCCTCCCCCGAGCTGCTCGACACGATCCACCCCGACAAACTGCTGCCCTCAACAGACGCAGTACCCGAGCGTTTCGAATTCGGCACCCTCCCCTACGAGATGCTGGCCGGTGTCACGGCCGCGATCGATTTTCTCGCCGCACTCGTACCGGCCGACCCCGCCGCCACGCCGCCCACCCGACGTGAATCGCTCGTACGGTCCTCGCTCGCCCTCGAACAGCACGAGAAGCAGCTGCTCACCCTGCTGGAATCCCGCCTGGCCGAGCTGCCGGACGTGACCGTGTGGTCGCGAGCCGCCGAACGCACGCCCACGCTGCTGCTCACCTTCGCGGGCAGAAGCGCGGCTGCGGCATCGCAGCTGCTGTTCGACCGCAAGATTCTGGCCCCCTCGGGATCGTTCTACGCGATCGAGGCCAGCCGCCACCTCGGGCTCGGCGACGAGGGCGGTCTGCGCATTGGGCTGGCCCCGTACAACACCGCCGGTGACGTGGAACGTCTGCTCGTCGCACTTGAGGAATTCGTTCGTTCATAAAAGGCTGATCGGCCCTCAAAAGGGTCACAAATTGGCCGGATGGCAATATGCTGGTGTCACCGATTGAAGGGACGCGGATGCCATCCGGCCAAGTCATCGAATTCAGCAGCATCACGAAGGTGTTCGGCACCACCACCGCCGTCAACGACCTGTCCTTCACCGTCACGCCGGGCCGGGTCACCGGGTTCCTCGGCCCCAACGGGGCCGGCAAGACGACGAGCCTCCGCATGCTGCTCGGCCTCGTCACGCCCACGAGGGGCACCGCGACCTTCGGTGGGCTGCCGTATCGTGACCTGCCAGATCCGCTGCGCACCGTGGGTGCCGCCCTCGAAGCGGCGAGCTTCCACCCCGGCCGCACGGCTCGCAGCCACCTCGACGTGTACGCCATCGCGGCCGGCCTCCCCCGCACCCGAGTGATGGAGGTGCTCACACTCGTGGGGCTCGGCGAGCACGCCACCCAGCGGGTGGGCGGGTACTCGCTCGGCATGCGCCAACGACTCGGTCTGGCCTACGCGCTGCTCGGCGATCCGGGGGCGCTCGTGCTCGATGAGCCCATCAATGGTCTCGACCCCGAGGGCATCAAGTGGATCCGCGGCTTCCTGCGCCAGATGGCCGGCGAGGGCCGCACGGTGCTCGTGAGCTCACATCTGCTCTCCGAGGTGCAGCAGAGCGTCGATGATGTGGTGATCATCGCCCGCGGTGAGCTCGTGCACCTCGGCCCGCTCTCGAGCCTCGACACGGATGTCGCCCCGCAGGTGGTTGTGGACTCCCCCGACCGTGAGGCGCTCGCATCCGCCCTCACCGCCGCCGGCATCACCTTCGTGGCCGGGCGCACCGGCCTGCTCGCCGCGGCAGCCGACCCTGGTCAGGTCGGGCACGTGGCCTTCGCGGCCGGCGTGGAACTGAGCGTGCTGCATCGGCAGAAGGCCGGCCTGGAAGAGTCGTTCCTGACGCTCGTGGGCGGGGGGCGGTCCCTGTGAGTGTTCTCTTCCGCAGCATCGCCGCCGAATTCGTCAAGATCCTGACCACCCGCATGTGGTGGATCCTGCTGCTCGTCATGTTCGCCTATGTCGCCCTGCTCGCGAGCGGCCTCGCCGCCCTCTTCGGCGGCATCTCCACCGGCGCCATCCCGGCCACTATGGCCAACACCGGCAGCGGCGGAACACCCGCGCCCGGCGACCTCCAGCCGCTCATCTACAGCTTCGGCGCCACCCTCGGCTATGTGTTCCCGATTCTCATCGGAGCACTCGCCACCACGGGCGAGGTACGGCACCAGACCCTCACCCCCACCTTCCTCGCCAATCCTCGTCGGGGCAGCGTTCTCGGTGCCAAGTCGATCGCCCTGTTCGTGATGGGTGCGCTCTTCGGCGTCGTCGCGGTGCTGGCATCCGTCGGAACCGGCGCCCTCACGATGGCAGCCTTCGATATCGACCCGCTGCTCGGTGAGAGCGATACGTGGGCGCTCGTGGGCCGGCTCGTGCTCGCTATGGCTCTGTGGGCGATCGTCGGTGTCGGGCTCGGCGTGCTCGTGCCCAGCCAGGTCGCGGCGATCGTCATCGTGCTCGCATTCACCCAGTTCATCGAGCCGCTGCTGCGCCTCGCGGCCATGTTCATCGACGTGACGGCGAACATCGGCAGGTACCTGCCGGGCGCGGCCTCGGACGCCCTCGTCGGTTCGAGTTTCTATTCGCTGATGGGCCCGGTGGGATCAGGCGCTTCCATGCTCGAGTGGTGGCAGGGCGGTCTCGTGCTGCTCGGCTACGCGGTGGTCTTCACCGTGGGAGGGTACTTCGTGAGCTGGAAAAAGGACGTCACGTAGTCCGCATCGCGTCACCACGAGCGTCTCAGCCCGAGAGACGTCTGCCGGGCGCCGGTGTCTCGATATGCTGACCCCATGGCCACCATCGCTGCTTTCTTCGTCATGCTCGCCGCATTGCTGCACGGGTTCATCTTCTTCATGGAGAGCTTCTGGTGGTCCCGTCCGCAGATCTGGAAGCGCTTCGGCGTAGCGGACCAGAAGACGGCCGACGCGATCAAGCCGATGGCCTTCAACCAGGGCTTCTACAATCTGTTCCTCGGCGTCGGCGCCGTCTTCGGCGTCGGCCTGCTGTTCGGCGGGCTGCAGATACCGGGCGTGACGCTCATCCTGTTCACGACGGCCTGCATGGTGTTGGCCGCGATCGTGTTGCGCGCGACCGGCCCCCAGCACACACGCGCGGCGCTGATTCAGGGCACACTCCCACTGGTCGGCTTCGTTCTCTTCATCGTCGCGCTGGTCTCCGCCTAGCAGCCCGCACTCCGCGAGCACCGCCACCCCCGCTGGTCGAGGAACGCCGTCTGCGGCGTGTCTCGAGACCGCGCAAGCCGATCCTCAGGCCCGGCTCGCGCCGCGAGCACCGCCACCCCCGCTGGTCGAGGAACGCCGTCTGCGGCGTGTCTCGAGACCGCGCAAGGTGATCCTCAGGCCCGGCTCGCGCCGCGAGCACCGCCACCAGCGCTTGGATCGAGCCCGTCGAGATTATGGTCAGACGGCGGGGAGCTTGAGCGATGCGATCAGGTCGGGTGCGTGCTGGCTCGTGAGGATGAGGCGGGAGAATTCCTCGTCCACGAGGTCGATCACGACGGCCTGACGCTGGCGCTTGATCGCGACAAAGTCTTTGCCACCATGGAACTTCCAGGTACCGGCCGCGAGCACGAGCGGTATGAAGGTGCCGGGCGAGCGGATACCGCGCAGCCAGATCCACGGATCCTCCGCGATGATCACGGAGCGAATGTTCTCGCGCTGCACGACGATGGAGTCCCGCCGCACCGCAAACGTTCTTTCGGCGCGGGTCAGATGGATCTCAAGCCGATCGGGGTGAACACTCAATGAAGCCATAGGTCTAGTGTGCCCTCTCAGACGAGCATCCGTTGCTCGAGAATGGTCCGAACCGCGTAATTGCGTGAGGAACGTTATGCGGGCGCCGCTCTCGCGCCGCGGTGCCGCAGCGGGGGCGCGCATGCGGCGCGCGTGTCAGGCGGTCGCGGCTGCGGCTGCCTTGGCCGCGGCCGGAAGCACCTCGAAGATGCGCCCGAGGGCGGTCTCGTCGTGGGCGTTCGACACGAACCAGGCCTCGAACACCGAGGGCGGCAGGGAGACGCCGCCGTCGAGCATGGCGTGGAAGAACGGTCCGTAGCGGAACGTTTCCTGCCGCTGTACCTCGGCGTAGGTGCGCGGCGGGGTGGCCTGCGCCTCCTCGCCGAACACGAAGCTGAAGAGATTGCCGGCACGCTGCACGCTGTGGGCGACGCCCTCTGCCGCCAGAGAGGCCGAAACGGCCTCCGACAACAGGAGCGACGTCGCGTCGACATGTTCGTATACGGCGGAGTCGAGGGCCTTGAGGGTGGCCAGGCCGGCCGCCACAGCGACCGGATTACCCGAGAGCGTTCCGGCCTGGTACACCGGCCCGAGCGGAGCGAGGTAATCCATCACGTCGGCGCGGCCACCGAGGGCTGCCACGGGCAGGCCGCCGCCGATGATCTTGCCGAAGGCGAGCAGGTCGGGCTTGTACAGAGCATCCGTGGGGTTCTCGAGTCCCCAATAGCCGGCCGGTCCCACCCGGAAGCCGGTGAGGACCTCGTCCATGATGAGGAGGGCACCTTCGTCGTGCACGAGTGCGGCGAGGGCGGCGTTGAAGCCGCGGTCAGGCGCGACGACGCCCATGTTGGCGGCGGCGGCCTCGGTGATCACCGCGGCGATGCGCCCGGGATGCGCCTCGAAGGCCGCACGCACGGCATCGATGTCGTTGTACGGCAGCACGAGCGTCTGCGCGGCGGTGGCGGCGGTCACGCCTGCCGAGCCGGGCAGGGCCAGAGTGGCGAGGCCCGATCCGGCCTCTGCCAGCAGCCCGTCGGAGTGGCCGTGGTAGTGCCCGGCGAACTTGATCAGCAGATCACGATTGGTGAACCCGCGGGCGAGGCGGATGGCCGTCATGGTGGCCTCGGTGCCGGTGGAGACCAGGCGAAGCTTCTCTACGGCGCCGACACGTTCCTTCACGAGTTCGGCGAGTTCGGTCTCGGCCGGAGTGGACGCGCCGAACGACAGCCCGAGGGCCGCCGCGTCCTGCACTGCCTTCACAACGCCGGGGTGGGCATGCCCGAGAATCGCGGGGCCCCAGGAGCTCACGAGGTCGACATAGTCGCGGCCGTCGGCATCCGTTACGTAGGCGCCCTGCGCCTTCACGAGAAACAGCGGGGTGCCGCCCACGGAGCGGAACGCCCGCACAGGCGAGTTCACGCCGCCGGGGATGGCCTGCTGGGCACGGGCAAAAAGTTCGTCGTTGTGCGTCATGCGCGTTCCTCATTCAGCCAGGTAGCGAGCTCTACGGCCCAGTAGGTGAGCACGGCGTCTGCGCCGGCCCGACGGATGCTGAGCACGGACTCTTCGACGGCGCGGCGGCGGTCGATCCAGCCCTGTGCTGCAGCGGCCTCGATCATGGAATATTCGCCGGAGACCTGATAGGCCCACACGGGAACCGGGCTCATTCCGGCTACCTCGGCGAGCACATCGAGGTAGCTGCCGGCAGGCTTGACCATCACGATGTCGGCGCCCTCGTCGATGTCGATCTGCGCCTCGCGCACGCCCTCGCGTCGATTGGCGGGGTCGAGCTGGTAGGTGCGACGGTTGCCGGTGAGGGTCGAGGCCACGGCCTCGCGGAAGGGACCGTAGTAAGCGGATGCGTACTTCGCCGAGTAGGCGAGCACGGCGGTGTCTTCGAAACCGGCAGCGTCCAGGGTCTCCCGCACGGCAGCGACCTGACCGTCCATCATGCCGCTGAGGCCAAGGAGTGCGGAACCGGCGTTGGCCTGGGCGAGGGCCATGTCCTGGTAGCGCAGCAGGGTGGCGTCGTTGTCGACGCGGCCGTCGGCGGCAAGCACGCCGCAGTGGCCGTGGTCGGTGAATTCGTCGAGGCAGAGGTCGGTCTGCACCACGAGGGCGTCGCCGATTTCGTCGACGAGGGCGCGCGTGGCCAGGTTGAGAATCCCCTGGGGATCGGTCGCCCCGGTTCCGGTCGCGTCTCGAACCTCGGGTACGCCGAAGAGCATCACGCCGCCGATTCCTGCTTCCGCAGCCGCCACGACAGCACGGCGCGCGCTGTCGATGCTGTGCTGCACCACACCGGGCATCGACTGGATCGGCATGGTCGCGTCGCCCTCCCGCACGAACATGGGAAGAACGAGTTCGGCGGGGTGGACACGGATTTCGCTCGCCAGGCGACGGAGCGCGGGAGTGGTGCGCAGGCGTCGCGGGCGGATAACGGGGTTACTCACGCCCTAACCCTACGCCGCCACCCTGCACGCCTCCTGCGCCCGCGAACGCCGCGGGGTCGAGCCAGTCGATGTCTCCCACTGCTTAGCTCGTGGCCGCCGAGCCGCCGAGCGACGATCGAACGTTTCCGGCTTGGCGGCAATCCCAGCCGCGGGAGGCGCACACCACCTTGTCGCAATCACTTGACACAAACGTCAATCCGCTTGTAGCGTCAAGTTGACACAAGGAGGAAATGTGGAGAACATTGGGCTTGCAGAGATGTCATTGGGACTGGTGGGAATCCTGTTCGTGCTCACGGCAGTGTTCGCCGGAGTAACAATCTCGGGACAGCGCGGACAACCGCAGCCACTTGTGCGTGCGCGGCGGGTGAGCGCGCTGCGGTCCGCGATTGCGGTCTCCACCGCGCTCGTGGTCTTCGCCGTCGCAATCCTGATCCACATTGACAATCCGCTTCTTGAGCTGATCCCGTTCTTCCTCGGGCCGCTCGCGGCCGCCGCGGCAGGCCTCTTAGCATTCACGCTCATGCCCACGCCGACGATCGATGGTGCTCTTCGACGGCGCACCAGCAGCGTGCGGCCGCGCACCCTGAGCGACTATTCGTCGTCAGGCCAACGGGCGAGGTTCGGTGTCGTCGTCGGCATGACCGCCCTTGTGGCCGTGGGCGGAGGGCTGCTCTCTAAATCCGCACCGGATGGTCGCTCGCTGTGCACCGCTCTGTTTCCGGCCGACTGCACAGCGGGCGGGCCCTATCTGTTTCCCGGGTGGATGTTTGCGCTCCCCGTGCTGGCGTTCACTGCCGTCCTGGTTCTCGCCTCCGTTCTGGCGCTGCGCCGCGTCGTTGACGCCCCGGCCACTGCATGGGCGGAACTGAGCGCCGCTGACACGGCGCTACGGCGAGGCGGAGTCCGCCTTGTTTTTCGAGTCGCCAGCGCACCACTGGCTCTCACGGTCGGTCTTCTCCTGGGAACTGCATCCCTTCCGTTCATCAACGCGCCCGTTCTCAAGACCGGCCTCGACGCGAACGCTGCCGCGACGCTACACGTGCTCGGCGTGGTGCTGCTGGGGGTGGCAACGGCGGCGTTGATCTACGGCCTCGTTCTTGCGCTGCTCGCCGTCATCGGCGCGATCAAACTGCCTCGTACAGCCGCTCCGCAATCGGAACTCGTGTCATGATCACTGTCGACGCCGATGATCCGACCCCGCCTTTCGAACAGATCCGAGCCGCACTGGCGGCGGAAATAACCTCGGGCAGACTCGCGGGTGGTCACAGATTGCCCACCGTGCGCCAAATCGCCGGCGACCTGCACGTGGCAGTGGGAACAGCGGCGCGCGCGTACCGCGAGCTTGAGGAGGCGGGTCTCGTCGAGACTCGACGTTCCCAAGGAACCGTCGTTCGCCATGACCAGACCGCAGCGTTCGACCTCGATCGAACAACTGCCGAACTTGTCAGCATGATTCCCCGCGACCACGTCGAGCTCGCAGACGTTCTGAACGCAATTGAAGCAGCCTGGAACCGAAAAGTGTGACAGCAGCGACCCTTCATCACACCGTGTCGGGCACGCCACAT
>NZ_JPRS01000128.1 GCF_000738085.1 Cryobacterium sp. MLB-32 | reverse complement strand
CTCCGGCTCGACCGAATGGGGAGAGAGCTTGATATCGCGGAGGACCGCGACGTAATTATCGGAGGCACTTGTCGGCATTCCACCATCTAACCGTGAACTGACCGTAGTCCGGGACGAACCGTCCATCAGAGTAGACCCAATTGAGCAGTTCATAAATGCATCGAAATCCCGTCAATCAGGGTGGGTTGCCGATATGATTGGACATAACCGACGGGGGATCTAAAACATGACTGGACATAAAGGACAGGTAGTCGGCTACGTGCGCGTGAGCGCAGCCGACCAGAACGAAGCAAGGCAGGTCGAAGCGCTCGGGGCCGTGGACAAGATGTTCTCCGAGAAGGTTTCGGGTAAGAATGCCCACGACAGGGTGCAGCTCCAGGAGATGCTCACGTACGTGCGCGACGGTGACAAGGTGCGCGTGAAGTCACCGGATCGTCTCGCGCGTTCGACGACTGACCTTCTCGCGCTCGTCGAACAGCTCAAGGGGAAGGGCGTCGCACTGGAGTTCGTCGACAACCCGGCCCTGAATTCAGATACCCCTCAAGGCGAATTCATGCTCACGGTTCTTGCTGCCATTGCTCAGCTCGAGCGCAAGACGATCCGCGAGCGGCAGGCAGAGGGCATCGCCGTCGCCAAGCGGGACGGGAAGTACGAGAAGGCTCCGAAGCTCGGATTGGGGCAGATCGCAGAGGCCCGCAAACGGGTCGAAGCTGGAGTGCCGAAAGCGTCGGTGGCTCGAGACCTCAGCGTTTCACGACAGACTCTCTACGCCGCACTGAACGGCACCGGGAAATACACCGCGTTGGTGGGCGTCTAGTGCCGACATTGGCCGCCTCACTGAACTGGATCTTCGTCAACTCGCGGACGCGAACCGACTTCCGACCGCCGCTCTAGCTCGAAGCCTGAGTGGTTCCCTGGCCACTCCGATGACAGCTATAAAGCGATGGCGCTAGTGAGGTTAACGAGCACATGGTGTGGGGCGACGGCCAGCACCACGTTTGCATATTGGCCGAGTATGGTTGCTCGCAATGGTCGATTGGTTCCTTGGGCTGCTGACGCCCGCTCAGTGGGATGCGTGGCGCAACTGGCTCGCGACCGTTGGAGGGCTCACCGCGCTGCTCATCGCGACCAACACATACCGTCGAAACGGCAAGATCAAGCGGGAAGAGCAAGCCCGGTTGGTTTATTCGAAATTCACGCACGTCGAGCACCACATGCCCGGCGCGACCTTCCCCGTGCTGCCCAACGACGCGACAATGGGCATCGGCAGCCCGGGCACACAATTCATCACCAACCCCAACCCTGATGCCCAGTACAAGCTAATGGGATTCGCCATCGCGCCGCTCATTCAGGCGACGGTCATCATCCACAACGGCAGCAAGGAGCTCATAGGGCCGGCGCGCGTGCAGATGGTCAACGGCGGCACCGGGAGAACCTGGGATGAGTTCTCGATCGGCGTCGGGGCAATCGACCCCGAGAGCGACTGTGTTGTCGATTTCACCTGGATCAACGATGTGCACCCCGGGCAGCCGTCGCTGGCCACCACGGTGATCTTCCGCGATGCCAGCGGGCAGTGGTGGCGACGCCACCGCGCCGAGCCCATCGAGCGAGTACACGACGACCCCGAGAATACCGGGCCGACGCCCACCGAGCGCGTGGGCATCCGCATCCAACAAGAGGCGATGGGAATTCCCAAGGCGCAGCGGGTGACCGACCCGAAACTCACGAGGCGGGTGCGATGGCACCGCTACTGGCGAAAGCGCGCGGGCAAGAGTCCGATCCCCTAGCGGCCGGTGGGCTGTGCGATGGTCGGGACGTGCCCACCGTCCCTTACGAGTTGCACCGACAAGCCCTGTGCAAGATACGCGACGCACGGCCGCAGATCTTCTACCGCACGACCTCTAACGGAGGCCGTCGTCATTCGCGCGAGCTAGACCATGCCGACCAGGTCGCATGATCACTACGACGCGTATCGCCATGCTTCAGCAGTAGCGATCGCGCCGAAGTCTAACGCTAGACGTTATCGCTATGATCGCTCGCGGGCTCGACGTTAAGCCGTCCGATCTCCTGTCAACCATCCAGTGTGTTTGCTCAAATTCGACAAAGATAGTTGAAATTCAGGTACGAGCGCCGCCCTCCGACTCGTCACCGACGAGCCGGAGCACTGGGCGTTGGTCTACCTCACCCAGTAGATCACGCACCTGAGCAGAACCTACTTTGAGGATTTCGGCGAGAGCGGACACACCCGCACCGCTGTCTGCGGCGAGCTCAGCGGCCTTGTTCAGTAGCGTCGGCACCTCCCCCGGGTAAGCGCTTGTCGGATCCGCCGCCGAGTCATTGACCATGGCGAGTCGCTGGTAGGCCCGTCGAGCCGATGACTCGGTCACACGGCCGCGCTCGACCATGCGACGGATCAGTGAATGGGGCGAGACTCCCCAAGTCCGCCCGAGCCGATCCAGGGGTGCAAGGTCGAGCCGCTGCGGCAGCGCGACGTCCATCGATGCGGCAGGCATCAAGAACGCGGCGGCGAAGTCGTCAGCTTCACGCTCGATCGCCGGACTTTGCTCGCCGGAGTCTGAGTGAAGAAGGAGATGTCCAATCTCGTGGGCGATCGAGAAACGGTGCCGGAACACGTTCTCACTCCGTCGTGGCGTCGTGACGACGATCGGACGGTCTACGATCATTGCCGAGAAGGCGTCCACTGCGTCGATCTCTCCGAGCGGACGCACGGCGACCACAATTCCGCGGGATTCAGCGGTCGCCACAAGGTGCTTGACCGGACCATCAGGCAGCCCCCAGTGCGACCGCAGGAGCACTGCGGCATCGGCAGGAGAAGTCCCGGAGCGGATGCTTGGAAGATCCGCGGCTGGAAGCCGGATGTAGCGCTCAAGCGCGAACGTCAACTCCCACACCAGGGTCGCGGTGGACAACGCCTTCTGCCGGTCACTCACGCGTGCCGACCGCAGACTCCTGAAGTGCGCGTTCACGGTGTCGATGCGAGCCAAAGGCCGACCCACGCTAAAGAAACCCGGTCGCACCTTCAAGCTCCTCGCGAGCCGATCGATCACCTCAGGCCGTGGCGAATTCACTCCAGCTTCGTACTGTCCGATCGCTGCAGCCGACACGCCGACATTTGCGGCCAGGTCAGTCTTGCTCACGCCGATCCGAACGCGCGCCTGTGTTAGCCGCGCGGGCTCGAACCGACCATAGCCGCCCCCTGAATCGGGGAGATCAAACAGGCCGGGCGAATTCTCACGCATCTGACGGCCGGTCCTGCTCCTGAAGTTCAACGGCCGGTGCGACGGGCGTACCACTGTCGAAGGATTCGATATCAGCAACGGCTTCATCCATGCTGAGCTCCGGCTCCCAAATCGTCTCTTCGCCGTGGAGCCGCACTTTGCCCGCGGCAAACTCTGCAACCGCCCACTCGATTGAGCCCAGATGCCTTGGCGACGAGCGAACCATCACGAGCACAACGGGCATCTCTCCACCGAGCAACGTCACTAGGCGCTGAACCTCAAGCCCAGCGACGCCGTCAAGGGTGGGCGCGCCGCCGTCCACGAAGCTGTTGTCGAAAAGTGCAGGCTCAGGCGGGGAGGCGGAGAATCCATTCATCCGGGTCGTGCTGGACGCGAAATCACTGACAGCATCAGGTGCGGAGGGAACGCGCCACACGTAGACCAGACAGTCGTTAACGATCGGGATTCTATAGCCACCCGGCGCCAGCTTGCGCGACGGGTATCCGCGATCTTTGAACGCATCACGCGTGTCGTCGAGGAGATCGCGCCACTGGCTGCCGAACCCCATCGCGTATCGCGTCGCGGCTGCTTCGTGTGCTTCCACGGCGCGCTCATGCCGGGCCTGCACGACTTCGATGACGAGGTCATGCACACCGGGAGAGTGCGATCCCAGCGCTTCAGCGGGCGAGTTCGGAACCATCGGCGTACCTCCTGCGGTTTCATCCGAACCGCGAACCGGCCGAATTAGCTTTATTATTGCACATGCGACGTGCACTTAGACTTTAGAGTCGTGGCGGCGTGTCATGCGCTATTGCCGAGGCCATCGCACTGCGCGCAGAAGACAGTCTCGACTATCCAGCGATGCCCAATGAGGCCAGCAGAGACAAGGTGACCGTTTGCGACGTCGTGTGGTGCCGTTGAGACGTTGGGCTGGCGTGAGGCAGAAAGACTTCAGTTGCAGAAATGCAGCTGGGGTCTTTTGCTGACTGCGGCTGGGTAGTCACATGTAAATGTCTAGCATCCCATGAGCCGCAGACAACCAAGATCACTTGTCCAAGACCTCGGCATCCATACGTCCCGCGAAGGTCCTTGAACGCGATTGTGTTCACAGAGCGCCGTCAGATTGGTGGCTCAACTGTCGAAGACTGTGGAGTCTAGTTCGAGGATCACTCGCTCGATTGGGTCGGCGAGGAACGGTGAGCGCGTCAAGGCAGGATCATCGGGGTGGCTGTGTCACGCGCATGCGCACCCTCTGACCCTCCTCGAGTCAAAGCTGCACGAGTTGACCTAACTCCGGTGGCGACGTAGCCCACGAGCGGGTCGCCGTCCTCTACGAGGGCATCGATGATCCCAATTGGCGCATCGGGATTCATCGCGACCAAGAGCGCGAGTTCGATGCTGGTGCCAGCCAGCTTTGCGAGGATTTCGGGTGGCGTCGCGCCGTTGAAAGCAACTGCCTGGCGCACCTCGGCATCCGTGTCGTCGGCGAGAGACGCTAGGCCGGCCGCAGGCGTGTTCGGGTTCGCTGCGACTGCGCGCCTCACTCGGGCGCTATGCCTGTCCCCACCGAGGAAAATGAGGAAGTCCGCGGGCGTGCGTGGGTCGAATGCGACCTGCATCCTCGTCTCCGCGCGCCGGCTCGCGACCATTTCCTCGAGGTCTGTTCTGCTTGGGGCTGACATCTGGTAGGCGTGCTCCCAGGCGGACTCTGCGCGATCGCGGTCTTCGGTGCTCGTCGCGGGGTTCCGGAACGCGGCTGACCGCACGGATCTGTCGTCGTCTAGGAGCAATGCGCCCAGCTCGGCAGTACTGAGCCGCGGGCATCCCGCGGCTCCTGCTCGCACCTCAGGATCGTCATCGAATGCGAGTGTAACCAGCAGGGCGATGTCCAACTCCGCGTTGCCCGCTGCGGCCGAACGCACACTATGGACCGGATCGGCAGCCAGCACGGTGAGAGTCTCAGACGGCGTGCGAGAATTGCCCGCGACGGCCTGGCGGACGGACGCGTCGGTACTCTTGGCAAGTCGCGCCAGGGTCCGAGTTCCGGCACGTTCGTCGTCGGCTGCGACCCGGCGCATATCAGGGTCGCGAACGCGGCTCTTGGAGAGTCTGTCGAGCGCGTCCTCAAACACGTCATCAGTCAGCTCAATGTCTGGCCGTGTGGCAACCGTATTAAGCACTTGGAGCAACTCCTCGCCTGCGCTGATCTTGAGGAGGCTCTCCGCGATGGAGACCGCGAGTGCGACAGGAGCTCGTGGGTTCGCCACAACCGCCAAGCGAACGGACGGGTCCTGATCTTGGGCCAGGCTGACAATCGTTCCGGAGGGTGCCGCGTCGTTTCGCGCGAGCGCTACGCGCACTCGAGAATCTCGGTCACCGACAAGTATCCTCGCGGCAGCCGAGGGGATCTTGCTCGAGGTGGCGAGCCGTTCTCGGGGCTCGAATGACCTTGTTGTGCGCAGTCGTGGTAGAAGAAGCGCGAGATCCTCGGCGGGGAGAGCAGAGTTCTCGATGAGTCCAACGAGGACGTCGAATGATTTCGTCCCCGCCAGGTCGCGGAGATTAGCGAGAGGTGTCGAGGGGTGAGTTGCGACGAGCTCCAGGGTCTCCCTTTCGAACTCGGCCGGGGTGCGGCTGCGATGCCAGGTTGGCTGGTTGTCTCCCTCCATCCGGAACCGGATGCGCTCCTTCCGAGAAGCTGCAAGCTCACCGAGCAGAGCCCCGAAAAGATCGTCTGGAACGTCGACAGTGCGCTGAAGCGCCGACCAGCGAATCTCGGGATCAGCGTCAGCGAGGAGAGTGGCAAGCACCGAGGCGTCCACGACTGGCAGGTCCACGGCGACCATCTGTCTCACCCAGTCTGGGCGGTCCCTACGAATGAGGTCCTTCTTCACGAGGTCGGGGATTCCCACCATTAGGCGGTCGGGAATAACGGTCGACCGCCTCATCTGCTTGCCCAGTATTCGCTGGCCATCGGGAGAGGAATACGGGGTCTAAGGCCCGATGAGGTGCCCCTCGTGAGAGCCAGGAACTGCGAAAACCATGGCCTGTCGAGCGCCCCGTCATCGCGGTCCTGCAAGATCCGCACGACGGTAGGCCCTGATTCGCGGGGCTGGGCGACCTCATCGCCGGTCATCGACTCGATGGACGGTTGCGTCGCTCGGGAACTTGTGACGAAAGGTGCCGCCTCTAGCGCCTTGAGTTGAGCTTTCGGGGTCCGGGGGTTGGCCGCGGCCACACGTCGGACGACGATGCTCTTATCTTGGGCCAGCGCTGTCAGCACGTCCGTCGGCGCGCTTTCATTCCCCGCTACGCCCTCGCGGACTGAGGCGTATCTGTCCCGCGCGAGCTCGCGCATCGTCGCTTCTCGGAGCATCGCATTTCGCCCCGTGCGGAAGCGGATACCCACATCGCTGTTCCGGGCCAATTCGACAAGCATGTACTGCGGTGTGTTCTTGTTGTCGGCAAGTAATTGGTTCTTGCGGCACTGAGTGACCTGGACGTGAATACCCATCTGCTGGCCGCCAGCTGCTTTGAGAAAACCCTCCCGGAGCGTGGGCAGCAGCTCACCAGGGTCACCGCCGAGAAGCATCTCTAGCCCCCAGGTCCTCGTCAGCCCCTGTCTCGGTAGCCACACGCCGACAGTCCGGATTCGCAGGGAGTCGTCACAGTCGAGCATGACGTAGCCGAGTAGTTGACGGAGAAAGTCACGCAGCTTCGCAACCGTTAGCTTTCCGTACGCCTTGCTGTCGATGAGTACGTCCCCAACGAGCCAATCGGCATCCGCGCCACCGACAAGCATCGAACCGGCGAGCACAGGGTTCGGCTCGAAACGCTCACCGCTGGCTATCTGCATGCGCCATTTATTTATCTGGGCGCTGTTCGACTCCATCATCGAGCGAAGGTCTTCCAAGGAGGTCTTGTCGAGGTTGTCCGCGAACGCCTGGCCGTCGACGGCAGTATCGCACGCCTTCCCGACCGACCCGTTCAGGACTTTGATCATGTCGCGATGCATCTGCTCGCAGTGGGCGAGCAGGAGCGCTGCACGGTCCAGGTTGGCCTCGCTGGAGGGGCTCTCGAGGATCTGCACGGCCACGTCGAACGCTTCCGAAAGGATCTTCGCCCGATGGGAGCCGTTCTCGACTTCATCTTGGCGCAGGGACAGCTCCGTGACGCCCAGGTTAGCGGTCGAGTCTTGAGCATCGAATCCACCGAGCGCGATTCGCACACGGAAGTCGACGGCAGTTCCCGCCCGAGCGACATCCACACCGATGCTGGGTGGCAGGATCACGGCGCTGGCGGCTAGCTCTACTAAACCCAGCGTGTCGGCTGCGGACAGATCTCCGCCAATTCCGCCCTTGAGCGCCCGCAATGCCGGCGAAATCCCGTCGATGTACGCGCGGACCGGTGAGCCTGAATCCCCCAGATGCTGCGTGAGGCTCACGAGTCTTCCAATGTGAAACCCCGCCGCTGAGAAATGCCGGAGCCCGGTTTCAATCGAGGGAAGCGTAGGGTCGTCGTCGATACAGCCATGCCACAACGCTAACGTGCTCTCGGCAGCGGAATTGGTGGCCTAGCCCGATGCGCATCAGGTACAGCCGTCGCTGTCGAAATACGGGCGCCAGGCGCCCATGTGCCTAGACGCGCAGGGCTGCTTCTTGAAAACGTCTTTTCCACGCCATTGGCTAGCTTTCCATGAACTAGTCGTAAACGTTCTGCCCGAAATGGGGGTGGGGTGCACCGTGTGCGCACAAGAAGTCGCTGAAGATTCCTACGCACGATGCGAGACAAGGCTTGTCGGCACGGCGCCGGTCACCCCAGGGGCACCCCGTTCACATCGAACACCTGCCTCACCTCCCTGTTTACAAAACGATGGAGCGCCTTCCTGCCAGACTCTGCATGTAGAACACCGATGTAGCGGTACACCTGGGGGGGACAAGCGTGAATTTACTGGTTGATGAGTTGGCTGAGGATTTCCTAGTCACGATCCGAAATTGCAACAGCATCACCCAAGCGGAGATCACA
>NZ_JPRS01000127.1 GCF_000738085.1 Cryobacterium sp. MLB-32 | reverse complement strand
GCCCGCCCCAGCAGCGCCTCAGCAGCGCCTCAGCAGCGCGACCGCAGCGCGACCGCAGCGCGACCGTGCGGGATCAGGTGCGCGGCACGCGGTGCGCCGCGATACGACGCTCGGACTCGTCGAGGTCGATCCCGCCCTCCGCGACACCGACGACGAGGTTGAAGCCCTCGTCGGTGCTGAAATTGTGGGCGAAGCCGTTGATCCACAGGAACAGCACCATGAGGGTCCATCCGGTGCGCTTGTTACCGTCAACGATCGGATGGTTCCGCACGAGCGATTCGAGCAAGGCAGCGGCCTTGCGATCCAGCGTGGCGTAAGCATCCAGACCGAACATGGATGCGGACGGTCGCGCCAGGGCGGAGGCGAGCAGCCCGGAGTCGCGCACGTAAAACCCATACCGCTCGGTCACCTGGAGGGCGTCGTCCATCCCCAGGTAGCGAGTCATGCGTCTTCGAGGCGCTGGAGCAACTCGGCATCGTGGCTCATCACAAACTGCAAACCGGCGTCGATTTCAGTGCGGCGCGCGTACCGTTCCACGGCGAGACCGGCGGCCTCCACGATGAGCGCGTGCTTGGAGGTGTGGCGCTGCCGGGCGATCTCTTCCAAGGCCGAATCGAGTTCGGCGGGGAGACGGATTGTCATGGCCATAGCACGATGGTACCACTGTGGTACCAGAACCCTCAGGTCAGGTCAGGTCAGGTCAGAGCCGAACCGAAGGCCCGCAGCGCGAGCGCGTCGTCTTCCCAGGCCCCGCCCTCGTGCCCGTTGTACGGCCACACGGTGATCTCCTTAGGCCCGGTGTAGTTGTTGAACGCGCCGAACACGGTCGACGGCGGGCAGATCGGGTCCATCAGCGCCGCGGTGGCGGTGAGCGGCGCGACCGCCCGCTTGGCGAAGTTCACGCCGTCAAAATAGGAGAGCACGTCGTGCACGGCCTGCGTGCGCGGCCGGTTGGTGGCCAGGTACACGCCGAGTTCCCGGTACGGCATGGCGTCGGTGACCACGGAGGCCCGCGCGAAGTCGCACAGGAACGGCACGCGGGCCACGACCGCGGCCACATCGGGCACGAGCCCGGCCACGGCGAGCGCGATGCCGCCGCCCTGGCTGGTTCCCATCACTCCCACCCGGTCGGCGTCGACGACGTCGAGGCTGCGGGCGGCCTCGACCGCGCGCACCGCGTCCGTGTAGAGCCGTCGGTAGTAGTAGTTTTCCTTCGACTCAATCCCGCGGGTGAGAAACCCGGGAGCCTGCGGTCCACTGCCGCCCTCGTCGGGGGTGTCGCCGGTGCTGCCGCCCCAGCCCTGCCCGCGCAGGTCCATGTCGACGTGCGCGTAGCCGGCGGATGCCCACAGCAGGTTTTCAAAGCCCTGCCCACGTCCGCGTCCGTAGCCGTGAAACTGCACGATGGTCGGCAGCGGCCCGGTCGCCCCGGCGGGAACGCGCAGCCAGGCCTTGATCGGCTGTCCGCCAAACCCGGCGAAGGTCACGTCGAAGACGTCTAACGTGCTGATGCCCGCATCGACCCGCGTGACCCTGACGGCCAGCGGATGCCGCCGCGTCTCCGCGAGCGTGCCCGCCCAGAACTCGTCAAAGTCGGCTGGGTCGGTCTGGGTGCTGCGATACGCGCGGAGGTCGGCTTCGGGCAAGTCGGTGTACATGTCCCCAGCCTAGGTCGAGCAGTAGCGCACCCGCTCGGAGGTCAGTGCGCCGAGAGTTCCTCGAGCACGATGCGAAGCTGCTCCACGGCCCAGTCCACGTCTTCGGCGGAGACCACGATCGGCGGCGCAAGACGGATGGTGGAGCCGTGGGTATCTTTAGCGAGCACACCGCGAGCCATCAGCGCCTCGCACACGGCGCGGCCGGGGGCGAGCTTCGGGTCGATGTCGATTCCGGCCCACAGCCCGGCACCGCGCAGCCCCACCACGCCGTGGCCGATGAGTTCGGTCAGCCCGGTGTGCAGGCGAGTACCGAGGTCACGGGCCCGCTCCTGGTATTCACCCGTCGCGAGCATCTGCACCACCGCGAGGCCCACGGCGGCGGCCAGTGGATTGCCGCCGAAGGTCGAACCGTGCTCACCGGGCTTCAGCACGCCGAGGATGTCGGCGTTGCCGACCACCGCCGACACCGGCACGATGCCGCCGCCCAGTGCCTTGCCAAGCAGGTACAGGTCGGGCACGACACCCACCAGATCGCACGCGAACGTGGCTCCGGTGCGGCCGAGTCCGGACTGGATCTCGTCGGCGATGAACAACACATTGTGCCGCTGGGTGATCTCGCGCACGCTCGGCAGGTAGTCGGCCGGCGGCACGATGATTCCGGCCTCACCCTGGATGGGCTCGAGCAACACGGCGACGGTGTTCTCGTCGATGGCCGCCTCGAGCGCGGCCGCATCACCGAACGGCACGATGCGGAAGCCCGGCGTAAACGGCCCGAACCCGCTGCGCGCTGACTCGTCGTCGGAGAAGCTGATGATGGTGGTCGTGCGGCCGTGGAAGTTGCCGGCCGCCACAATGATGTTGGCCTGGTCCGCCGCAACGCCCTTCACCCGGTAGCCCCAGGCACGGGCCACCTTGATGCCGGACTCGACCGCCTCGGCGCCGGTGTTCATGGGCAGCACCATGTCTTTTCCGCACAACTCGGCGAGCGCGGTGACGAACGACCCGAGCTGATCGTTGTAGAACGCCCGGCTCGTGAGCGTGATCCGGCCGAGCTGCGCCCGGGCGGCATCGAGCAGCACAGGGTTTGAGTGCCCGAAGTTCACCGCTGAGTACGCGGCGAGGCAGTCGAGGTACCGACGCCCGTCGACATCCGTCACCCACGCACCGTCGCCGGAAGCCACAACCACCTCGAGCGGGTGATAGTTGTGGGCCGCGTGCGCGGTTTCGAGGGCGATAGCGCCGGCGGCTGTCACAGCGGATGCCGTGCCGACGGATGCCGCCCCCGCCACGTCGGGGTGTGCATGCCGGGGCGTCAGGGTCGTCATCATGTCCTCACTCGGGTCTCGGTGTGTCGGGTATCGGTGTCTCAGGTATCGGTGTCTCGGGTCTCGGTGTCCCGGGTCAGCGGCGCAGTTCGAGGGTGCAGCACTTGACGCCGCCGCCGCCGAGCAGCAGCTCGGAAAGGTCGACGCCGATCGGGTTGTAGCCGCGTGCACGCAGCTCGCGTTCGAAGTCCTTCGCGCGCGCTGCGATGACCACGTTGTAGCCGTCAGAGTAGGAGTTCAGGCCGAGGATGGCGGCGTCTTCCTCTGTGGCAATGATGGCGTCCGGGTAGCGTTCGCGCAGGATCGCGAGGCTCGGCTCATCGAAGGCGCTCGGCAGATAGGCGATGTTCGTCTCGTCGAGCTTCGCGATGGCGGTGTCGAGGTGGTAGAAGCTCGGGTTTATCAGGTTGAGCGTGATCACCGGGCGGCCGGCGATCTCCGCGAGTTCGGCGTGGCTGTCGGAATCGCTGCGGAAGCCGGTTCCGGCCAGGATCACGTCGCCGACGAGCAGGAAATCGCCCTCGCCCTCGTTCGTCTCGACGGGTACGCGCACGTCGAAGCCGTTGGCCCCGAACCAGTCCATGTAGGCAGGGCCTTCGGCCTGGCGCTGCACGTGGGTGAACTTCGCGCCGTAGGCCTGGTTGTCGATGACGAACCCGCCGTTGGCCGCATAGACCATGTCGGGGAGGCCGTCGATCGGGTCGATGAGGTGAACCTCGTAGCCGAGGCCCACGTAGGTGTCATAGAGCGTCTGCCACTGCGCCACGGCCAGCGTGGTGTCGGTGGGCAGCGCGGGGTCCATCCACGGATTGATCCGGTAGACCACGGTGAAGAACTCGGGCTTGCACATCAGGACGGTGCGCGTTACGGGCGTGCGCACCGGGACGGCGGGGGTGGACGCGGTATCGGTGGACGCGGTGTGTGTGGACGCGGTGTCGATTGTCATGGTCTGACTCCTCATATCGGCTCCGCGCAGCGAACCGGCGGAGCGTGTCATGGATGGCGGACCAGGTCACTCACGAGAGCCCGGCACGGTCAGGGACCGCACGCGGGACGCCTCTTCTAGTGTCACACAGCCCGAATCAACGTTGCACGCCGAATCGCGCACGTAATCCGCGCGAATAGCCGCTCTCGCGCAATAAATACGCCTACACTGGCGAAATGGACAACCTTGATCGCAGCATTCTCGACCTGCTCCGCCAGAATGCCCGGGCAGGTTACGGCGACATCGGCTCCGTCATCGGCCTGTCGGCATCCGCGGTGAAACGGCGCGTGGACCGCCTGGTCTCCGACCGCGTGATTCGCGGCTTCACCATCCAGGTCGACCCCGCCGTCGACGGCATGAGCACCGAAGCCTACGTCGAGTTGTTCTGCCGCGGCACAGTGGCCCCGGAAGAGCTGCTGCGCATCCTGTCCGGCGTGCCGGAGGTGGTCGACGCCGGAACCGTGACGGGCAGCGCCGATGCCATGGTGCACATTCGGGCGCGCGACATCTCGGCGCTCGAAATCGCCCTGGAAAAGGTGCGGCTGGCACCGAATGTGGACCACACGCGCAGTGCGATCGTGCTCTCCCGCCTGATCCACCGTGCCAGCGACTAGCGCCGGCGATTCGCGTCTCAGACCAGGGCGTTGACGGGCTTCTGCCGCAGGGGTGAGAGCAGGTACAACAGCGTGACCGCAGCGATCGACCCCGCGCAGAGGATGCCGGCGAGCACGACGATCTGAAAGCGCCCGGCCTCCAGCGGCGATGCCCCGCCGAAGATGGCACCCACGAATGCCCCGGGGAGCGTGACGAGCCCGGTGGTCTTGGTCTGGTCGGTCGACGGGATCATCGCGAAGTACACGGCGCGCTGCGCGAGCTCCCTCGTCGACTGCCGGGGTGTGGCTCCCAGAGCCAGCCAGCCTTCGACCTCTTCCCAGTGCTCGGTCACGGCCTCGCGGAATCGCCGGCCGGAGAGCGTGGCGATCGACATTGCGTTGCCGATCACGATTCCCCCGATCGCCAGCACATACCGCGGCGAGAATTCAATCGCGCCGGACACGAAGATGATGCCGAGCGTGACCGCTACGCCGAGTCCCATCGCGGTGGCCACCCAGAGAAAGTGCTGGCCGCTCATGCCGATTCGCCGGGTGACGGTGGAGACCGCCGCCCCGAACATCACGAGCAGCCCCACACCCACCCAGAGGGGATCGTTGATGATGCCGCTCAAGATCAGGCTGATCGCGGCCAGCTGCAGGGCCCCGCGCAGCAGCGCGAGCGGCGGCGCAAACGGATGCCGCGTGCGGTAGCCGCGCAGCACCAGCGACGCGACGATCATCAGCACCACCACGCCGAGCAGGGTGGGCAGCAGGCCCGTGAGGGTCTCGACGATGGTCATGCTTCGACACTACGCACTTCCGGTCGGCGCACGAGTCAAGGATTCTGCAAGACAGGCCGCTCGACCGCTTGCCACGACGCCCGCAACTTGCCACAATGACCAACACAGCACTACACAGACTGCAGCGCAAGGAGATGTCGTGCCCGAGTCCATCGTCAGCATCGATTCCACGGCGGCCGCGCCGCCCTTTGAACAGATCCGCACCCAGATCATTGAGTCTGTGCGCTCGGGCGCCCTGCCCCCCGGAACGCGCCTGCCCACGGTTCGAGCGCTGGCCACCCAGCTCGGTATCGCCACCAACACTGTGGCCCGCGCCTACCGCGAGCTCGAACGCGACGACCTGATCGAGACGCGCGGGCGGATGGGCTCCTTCATCGCCGCGAACGGGGACGCGGCGCATCGGCACGCGCAGGAAGCCGCCATTGCCTTTGCCGCGCGTATCGAGAAGCTCGGCATCGACCCGGACGAGGCGCTCGGCCTGGTCACCCAGTCCCTCGGCGCGCTTGCCCGTTCCGACCCCTCGAGCTAGCGCTCTGGCTGGTTGGAGCTAGCGCTCTGGCCGGCTCGGTCCAGCTCCCCGGCCGGCGCGGTCCGGCTCTCTAGTGGCTCGGGCGGTAGGAGGCGGCCAAGCGAGCGAAACCCTCGTCGAGGGTGACGGCCGGCGTCCACTGCAGTTCGGTTCGTGTGGCTCGCTGGTCGAACCAGTGCGCGGTCGACAGTTGCTCGGCCAAAAAGTGCGTCATCGGCGGTTCGTCCGCACCCGGTCGCACCCGCCACGCGGCCTCGATCAGCGTTCCCGCGCCCCGGGCGAGCGTCGCCGGAACGCGCCACGCCGGCGCGCGCACTCCCGCGGCCGCACAGATTCCCACGAGCAGCTCCGCCACGGGCCGAGGTTCGCCGTTGGTGATCACGTAGGACCGGCCGTGCACCGCATCGACGCGGTTGAGGGCCGAGTGGATGGCCGAGGCCGCATTGTCGACGTAGGTCGTGTCGATGAGCGCAGCACCGTGTCCCAGTAACGGCAGCCGACCGGCGCGGGCACGGTCCACGATCCGGCCGATGAGTTGCGTGTCGCCGGGGCCCAGACGAGGTGCGGGCGCACGGCAACGACGCGCAGCGCGGCGGAGTCGGCGGCGAGGGCGAGGAGTTCGGCTCGCGCCTTCGTGCGCGCATAGTCGCCGCGCGCCCTCTGGGGATCGGCGGTCAGCGCGCCCGTACCCATGATGGACGCTCCGGCGTGCGCCACCGAGGGCGACGACACATACACGAGCCGGGCCACGCCGGCATCCGTCGCCGCGGCGAGCAGCTCGCGGGTGCCTCCCACGTTCACGGCCTCGAATTCCGCGGGATCGCCGGCCAGCGACACCTTGGCCGCGAGGTGCACGACCGCGTCCATGCCGCTGACGGCATGTGCCACGTCGGAGGACGAGGTGAGCGATCCACACACATCCTGAGCCCCGAGAACACCGGAGGGCCTGCGCTGGAACGTGCGCACGTCGTGTCCGGCCGACACGATCTCGGCGGCCACGGCCCGGCCCAGAAAACCGCTCGCTCCGGTCACCAGCACCTTCACGGCTGCGTCATCCGCCCGCCGGATAGAATTCCGGCCGCCCAGCGCGACAGCAGCGAACGATCGATCTTGGAGTTGTGGCGAATGTCGGTGGGCAGAGCCGGCACGACGATGACCGCGGCCACCGGCACGGTGACGGATGCCCGCACCGCGGCCGCCAGCGCCGCCGACGCCAACGCCACGCGCCGGACCCCCGGCACCGTCT
>NZ_JPRS01000126.1 GCF_000738085.1 Cryobacterium sp. MLB-32 | reverse complement strand
CCCTGTTGTGACAGAAAGTAGATTCCCGTGAACCACGTCAGGTCCGAGTCCCGCCGACGCACGGATGGCATGAGGGTCGGTTACGCGGCCGGGGGATTCGACCTTTTTCACGTGGGGCACCTCAATATCCTTCGTCAGGCACGAAGCCAGTGCGATTTTCTGATCGCCGGTGTGGTTTCCGACGAGATGCTCCAGCTGACCAAGGGGGCGCCCCCCGTCGTCCCCCTCAGTGAGCGCCTGGAAATAGTGCGGCACATCAGTTTCGTCGACGAAGCCGTGCCCGAAGTGCTCCGGGACAAGCTGGACACGTGGCGGGAGCTTCAGTTCAACGTCTTCTTCAAGGGCGATGACTGGCGCGGTACGGAACGCGGGCTTCGGCTGGAAAACCAGTTCGCCGCGGTGGGGGTGGAGGTCGTCTACTTTCCATACACCATGCACACCTCGAGCACCGCGCTGCGCCGGGCGCTTGAAGCTCTCAACCTTCCCGGGCCGGTGGCCCGAGGCGCGCAGTCGGGCGCACCGGACTGACGACATCCCCCGTCCGGCGCACGAGCACCAGGCCGACCACCAGGATGAGCATTCTCGTGGCCGTGTAGAGCGGTCCGAAAAACAACTCCCACACGATGCTGACCCCGAGAAAGATCAGCAGAGCACTCGCATGATTGGCCGATACGGCCGAGGCCAGACCCCAGACGAGCAGCACGAGCAGCACGGCCGTGAACACGAGCCCGGGAATGCCGAAGTGTGCCCACAGGTCTCCGACGACCGAGTGCAATTCGATGTGGCCACCGAACATGTACCGCTCCACGTATCCGTTGTCGGGAGCGTAGTTGAGACTCGACATGCCGGTTTTGGCGATGAGCAGCTCTTCGGGGTTCAGGAGCGTACCGGCGCCGAAACCCTGGGGCCGCGCCTGCATCAACGCAAGGGTTGCTCCCAGCTCCGGCCGACCGCCCAGGATCAGCGATCCGGCGGTGTCAAGCTGCGCGACGGTGCGAAGCCGGGCGGCCTCACCGAAGTAGCCGGCCAGGAAGGCATTTTGGGCCAGGTAATAAACCAGCGTTGCGAGGGCGCCCATCCCCACGATCACGCCCCACCCCGATCCGCCACGTCGCAATCGCTCCGGGCGCATCTGCCAGGCCACCAGGATTGCCGTGAGGAAGATGATGCCAAATGACGAACGCGCGCCGGTGAGCATCGACACGACCGCCACGAGCAGCAGGGCCGAGAGTTCCACCCACCGGCGCCCGCTGAGTTGGGCGAGCGCCAGAATTATCACGGTCACGGAGAAGGCATACCCGAATCGCCACGGGTTGTCGGCAAACATGTTCGCCGTGCTCGACACACCGGCGAACAACCCCACCCCAAACCAAAGCGCGACCTGGGAGACCGGCATCATCTCGCGGGCCCAAAGAATGAATCCGATCGAGCACAGAATTCCGCCCAGGCTGATGACGGTGCCCAGAGTCTCACCCGCAGCGATCGAGTGGGTGGGTGCGGCCAGCGCGTTGAGCCACAACCCGCTGACGAGGCAGGCGGCTCCGGTGATGATGATCGTCGTCGCTCCCCGGTAGAGCCGGAGGACGCGGAACCACACCGGGGCGAGCGCCACCACGGCCACGTACCCGACCGTGAGCCCCTGCAGAAGTTCCAGCCGCATCCCCAAAACGATGAGAACGACGGCAGCGAGGATGCGATTCCCGACCAGATTCTGCGAGGCGGCGCGCAGCGAACGCATCCGTGCAGTGACGCTCCGTGCCGGCGTGGGGACCGCTGGCCCGGCGGAGCGTTGGTCATTCAGGCCATGTTCGGTGGCACGCACTCGGTGTGGTCCTCGTCGCAGCGTCCACCGGCAAGACCCGGGTCGGTTCACCTCTCAAATGGCGCCTAGCGCCCCACCATAGAGGTCCGCGAACAACCCGACAAGGCCGGAAACACCCTCCGGAATATTCTTCCCCCCTCTGGGGGTATGGCGCGGCGCCCCCTACACGGCGAAGCGGTCGGTCGCGGTGATGATCGCGTCGAGGATTCCGGGCTGGTCGAAGGCGTGGCCGGCATCCGGAATGAGGTGGAACTCCGCTTCGGGCCAGGTCTTGTGCAGGTCCCAGGCCGTGAAAGCCGGCGTGCACATGTCGTAGCGCCCCTGAATGATCACGCCGGGAATGTCCGCGAGTTTCCCGGCATCGCGAATGAGCTGGTTCGGTTCAAACCATCCGCCATTGCGGAAGAAATGGTTTTCGATGCGGGCGAAGGCCACGGCAAAGGAGGCTTCCGTGAAGTGCGCGATCTTCTCGGGCTCCTGCAACAGCGTGATGGTCGACGATTCCCACGTGGACCACGCGATGCCGGCTCGTTCGCGGACAAGCCGGTCGGGGTCGTTCAGGAGCCGGCCATAGGCCTCGATGAGGTGTGCTCGCTCGTCGACGGGCACCGGTGCGATGAATCCCTCCCACAGGTCGGGGTAGATGGCTGCCGCGCCCCCCTCGTAGAACCAGTCGAGTTCCACCGGGCGCAGCGTGAAGATGCCGCGCATCACAAGCTCGCTGACTTTCTCGGGGTGCGTTTCGGCGTAGGCGAGGCCGAGCGTGCTCCCCCACGACCCGCCGCAGACGAGCCAACGGTCGATGCCGAGGTGCTCTCGCAGGATTTCGAGGTCCTCGACGAGGTGCCACGTCGTGTTGGTGGCCAGGTCCGCATCCGCTGCACTCGCATGCGGCGTGCTCTGCCCGCAGCCGCGCTGGTCGAACAGGATGATCCGGTACTTCTCCGGGTCGAAGACACGACGCTGCGCCGCACTGCTCGCCCCACCGGGGCCGCCGTGCAGATACACCGCCGGCTTGCCCTGCGGGTTGCCGGAGGCCTCCCAGTACAGCGTCTGCCCGTCCCCGACATCCAGCATGCCGGTTTCGTACGGTTCGATCTCAGGGTAAAAGGTGCGCATACCCCCGAGCCTATTCCCCTACGAGCCCCAGCTCGTAAGCGAGGATGACGGCCTGCACGCGGTCCCGAAGCCCGAGTTTCTGCAGGATCCTGCCGACGTGGGTTTTCACGGTCGATTCGGACAGTGAGTATCGCTCCGCCAACTCGGGGTTCGACAGCCCCTCCGCGATAGCCCGGAAGACCTCGTGTTCGCGCGAGGTGAGAACGCACAATCGTGTCTCTGCCACGGTTTCCTCGGGATTCGGCGCGGGCAGTTTCGACCCGAACAGCTCGAGCATGCGCTGCGTGACGCGCGGCGAAACGGATGCCTCCCCCGATGCGACAGAACGGATCGCCGCGATCAGTTCGCCCGGTTCCGTGTCCTTGAGCAGGAACCCGCTCGCCCCGGCGCGAAGTCCCCCGAACGCATACTCGTCCAGATCGAAGGTGGTCAGGATGATAACCCGGGTGTCCGGGTTCGCGGTGGTGATCTGGCCGGTTGCCTCAATGCCGTCCATGCGCGGCATGCGCACATCCATCAACACGACGTCCGGGTGTTCCCGTGCGGCCAGCACGACAGCGTCTGCCCCGTTGCCCGCCTCGGCCACGACAGTGAGGTCGTCCTCGGCCTCGAGTACCATGCGGAAACCCACGCGCAGAAGGGCCTGGTCGTCGACCAGCATGACCCGGATCGGCGTCACCGGTGCTCCTCCGGTTCGAAGGTCATGGTGCCCGTGACTCGCCAACCCCGGTTCGCAGCGGGTCCGGCTTCGAGCGTGCCGCCGTACAACGCGACGCGCTCGTGCAGACCGATGATGCCTCGGCCGGAACCCTGCGAGGGGCCGGGGTCGTGCAGTAGTCCGTTGTCGGTGACGACCACCTCGACGGTGGTGGCGGAGGCGACGATACGCACTGTCACGAGGGTGGGGCTGTCCGAATACCGGAGCACGTTGGTGAGCGACTCCTGCACGATTCGATAGATCGTCAGCTGAACGCCGGCGTTGCTCGGGCCGCGGCCGTTCTGTTCGATCCGGATCGGAAGGTCGGCGGAGCGAAAAGATTCAACGAGCTCGACGAGTTGTTCCGTGCCGGGCTGGGGGGCGAGCGCGGACCGGCGGGCGGCCGAGCTCGGCCGACGGGCGGCATCCGTTTCGGTGTCGGCTGCGAGCACTCCCAGCAGGCGACGCATCTCGTGCATGGATTTTCGCCCGGTGCCCGCGACCTCGAGCATGGCCGCGCGGGAACGATCCGGATCTTTCAGAGCGATCGCGTGTGCGCCGTCCGCCAGCGCGACCATCACCGACAGGCTGTGCGCCACCACGTCGTGCATTTCGCGGGCGATGCGGGCGCGCTCCGATACCCGGGCGAGCTGGGCCTGCTGGTCGCGCTCACGAGCAAGCTGGGCAGCCAGGTCGAGGAGGGCGGCAACGTAGCGTTTGCTGTTCCCCATATTGACGCCGACCAGGGTGGCCGCGAGCATCATGATCGCCACCTGAATGATCACCGGGATCCAGGACACCTCGGCCGGATTGTCGGTCAGCCACGCGGCGACACCGGCCAGAAGCACCGAAGCGCTGAACCCGATCCAGGCGCTGCGCACGTCGGAGTACACCGCGACAGCATAGAGCGCGAGGAGCTGGGCGATCAGGTGCACTTCGCCGTAGTCCGCGAAGGTCAGCAGCCCGATCCAGGTGACGGCCAGAACGAGCCGTGGCACCCGTCGGCGAAAGAACAGGGCCGCGGCCACGGTCACGGTGATGGCGGTATTCAGCACCACATCGTTAAGCGGAGCTGGCTCGGCATCCAGCACGTTGAACACCAGGGTGAGCACCGTCGGCACGACGTAGATCGCCGCGATCAGGGCGTCGGCCGCATGGGGATGCCGGGTCCAGAAACGCCGCACGGCCCCGGGAGGGGTGGGCAGACGCAATTCGCCCCCCGGCGCGAGTGCGCGCACGGGGGGCGAAGTGTCGGTGCTCATTATTCGATGGTACGGGTCAAACGTCAGGCATCACGGCGCTTGAGCAGCAGCGACGCCGTTCCGAGGCTCACGACCACCCAGGCCATGACGACGAGAAATGCCTGCCAGGACTCCATGGTGTTCGGTGTCATCGGGGTGATCATCGTGGAACCGGCCGAAGTGATAAGGAAGGGCAGGATGTCTGCGATCCACCCGACGTAATTCGACAGGATTCCCAGCACGATCGGCAGCAGCAGGGTGATGCCGAGCACGGTCGAGATACCGCCGGCGCTACTGCGGAGGATCGTGCCGATACCGACCGCGAACACGGCAATGAGCCCGAGGAACAGCACGTTGCCGAGCAGAGGAAGCGCCAGATCGACATCGAACAGGCTTGCCGTGATGTCCTTCGCTCCCAGAATGGGCATGGCTACGAGGAATGATCCGACCACACTGATCAAACCCACCAGGAAGGTGAAGCCAAAGAGCACGGCAACCTTGGCCCAGAGCGCGGGCAAGCGGTTAGGCACGGC
>NZ_JPRS01000125.1 GCF_000738085.1 Cryobacterium sp. MLB-32 | reverse complement strand
CGAAGACCGGAATGCTTGTCGTGACCGGCCAAGACGCACTGGACGATACAGCAGTCCTCGCAGCGGTCGAGGAAGCCGGCTACGAGGCGGTGCGTGTCCCGTGAAGGTCCCCGTAAAGCTCGGACTTTTCGGATTAGGACTGGCGACTTTATACGTCGCTTCATTCGCTACCGCAGGCGCAGTGGTCCCCTCCCAGTCCGCGGCGGCGTGGGCACAGTCAACGGAAGAACGTGGCATGGACAGCAACGACACACAGCCGGCAGTCTCCGTGCAGGGCCTGTCGATGGAGCAGGACGGGTTCCTCCTAGGGGAGATCTCGTCCCCCAGCATTGCAGGCCAGAAGGGAACACTCGCGTTCACGATCTCCGACGCTAAAGGAACGCCGGTCACCGACTTCGAGGACTCCCATGACAAAAAACTCCATCTGATCGTGGTGCGCACAGACGGGACCCAGTTCCGCCACGTGCATCCAACCCTGGACGCCCTTGGCGTATGGTCACTGCCTTGGAAGTGGAACGCCGCCGGCAGCTACCGGGTCTACGCGGATATCGTCCCGGCAGCAACAGGACAGAACATCACGCTGACCAGAACGGTCCAGGCCGCCGGAGAATTCGCCCCCGCCACGCCGGCTCCAATTTCGGCCGTGGATACGGTCGATGGCTACAACGTGGAGCTCACCGGTACGCTGAGCTCCAGCGAACAGGCCCTGCTCACTTTCTCGGTTTCCCGTGAAGGCGAACCGGTCACGGCGCTGCAGCCGTACCTGGGTTCTTACGGACACCTTGTTGCCCTTCGCGAAGGGGACCTGGCGTACTTGCATGTCCACCCCGAGGGCGAAGAACCCCGGCCCGGTGCTGTTTCCGGCCCGGATGTGACATTCATGACCGAGGCCCCGACCCCGGGACGCTACCTGCTCTACCTGGACTTCCAGGTCGACGGACAGGTCCACACGGCCCAATTCGTCCTCACCGCCACCGGCCCCGCCACGTCCGCGGATCCGGGCGAGCCTGCCGAACATTCCGGGCACTGACCACCATAGACACCGCGCACCTCGCCGATCCCGTGATCAGGAAGCGCACCACCGAGGAGGACCCATGTCCACATCATCGATCCAGCCGCAAACGCTGGACAACACCATCGAACTAGAAATCGGAGGGATGACCTGCGCCTCCTGCGCCATGCGGATCGAGAAGAAGCTGAACAAGCTCGACGGCGTGATCGCGACCGTCAACTACGCCACCGAAAAGGCGAAGATCACCGCCCCCGCCGGCCTGGACCCATTGGCGCTGATCGCCGAGGTCGAAAAGACCGGATACACGGCGGCGCTCCCCACGCCGAAAACAGCCCACCAGAGGAGCGACGATGCGGTACAGCCGGACGCAGAGCTGACATCGCTGCGGAACAGACTGATCGCATCAATCGTGCTGTCAGTGCCGGTGATCATGATGGCCATGATCCCGGCGCTGCAGTTCAACTACTGGCAGTGGGCGTCCCTGACTCTAGCCGCGCCCGTGATCGTGTGGGCGGCCTGGCCCTTTCACAAGGCAGCGTGGGTCAACTTGCGCCACGGCGCGGCCACGATGGACACCCTGGTCTCGGTCGGCACGTCCGCTGCACTGCTGTGGTCACTCTTCGCGCTGTTCCTTGGAACAGCCGGACAGCCCGGCATGACCCACGGGTTCTCGTTCACGATCAACCCTTCAGACGGAGCCGGGAACATCTATCTGGAGGTCGCCGCCGGAGTGACCATGTTCATCCTGGCCGGGCGCTACTTCGAGAAAAGGTCAAAGCGCCAGGCGGGGGCCGCCCTGCGCGCCCTGCTCGGGATGGGTGCCAAGGATGTCGCAGTCCTCCGGGACGGGGTGGAAACAAGGATCCCTGTCGAGCAGTTGACGGTGGGCGATGAGTTCGTCATTCGCCCGGGTGAAAAGATCGCCACGGACGGAGTGATCGTCGCGGGCACCTCGGCGGTGGATGCAAGCATGCTCACCGGCGAGTCAATCCCAGTCGAAGTCGGTGAGGGCGACGCCGTGATCGGCGCAACCGTCAATGCTGGCGGCCGTCTGGTCGTGCGCGCCACCCGGGTCGGCTCGGACACCCAGCTCGCACAGATGGCCAGGCTCGTCGAAGACGCCCAGTCGGGCAAGGCCGAGGTGCAGCGCCTTGCCGACAAGGTCTCCGGAATCGTCGTGCCGATCGTCATCGCCATCGCCGTCGGAGTGCTCGGCGCCTGGATCGGTGCAGGTTTCCCGCTCAGCGCCGCGTTCACGGCCGCCGTCGCGGTACTCATCATCGCCTGCCCCTGTGCCCTCGGACTCGCAACGCCGACCGCGTTGCTGGTCGGCACCGGACGGGGCGCCCAGCTGGGCATCCTCATCAAAGGCCCGGAAGTACTCGAGTCCACCCACAAGGTCGACACGATCGTGCTCGACAAGACTGGAACGGTTACTACGGGCAAGATGACGCTTCTTGACGTTTTCACTGCGAACGGAACCACCCGCGAGGACGTCCTGAGGCTGGCCGGCGCGCTGGAAGACGCCTCCGAGCACCCGATCGCCCAAGCCATCTCCAAGGGCGCAACCCAGCAAGTCGGTTTACTCCCAGTGCCGGAGTCGTTTGCCAACGTTGAAGGCAAAGGCGTGCAAGGCACCGTGGAGGGCCATGCCGTGCTCGTTGGGCGCGAAAGCCTGCTAGCGGACTGGTCCCTGCACCTTCCCCGGACGCTCGCCCTCGCAAAGGCCACCGCGGAATCTCAAGGCAAGACCGCAGTCACGGTCGCCTGGGATGGTGAGGCCCGCGCAGTGCTGGTCGTTGCCGACGCGGTCAAAGCCACCAGCGCCGAGGCTATCGCCCAGCTCAAAGCGCTCGGGCTCACTCCGGTGCTCCTGACCGGAGACAACCGAGCGGTCGCCGAGCAGGTCGCGGCGGAGGTAGGAATCACCGAGGTCATTGCCGAAGTGATGCCCCAAGACAAGGTCGACGTCATTACCCGCTTGCAGTTCGAAGGGAAGGTCGTGGCCATGGTCGGCGACGGAGTCAACGACGCGGCGGCTCTCGCACAGGCCAACCTGGGCCTGGCGATGGGAACCGGGACGGACGTCGCGATCGAAGCCGCGGACATCACTCTGGTGCGTGGGGATCTACGCTCTGCCGCCGATGCCATCCGCCTGTCCCGCAAGACCCTGGGCACTATCAAGACAAACCTGTTCTGGGCCTTCGCCTACAACGTCGCAGCCATTCCGCTGGCCGCGTTCGGACTGCTGAACCCGATGCTCGCCGGAGCCGCCATGGCGTTCTCCAGCGTATTCGTCGTCAGCAACAGCCTTCGCCTGCGGTCCTTCAAATCCAACGCGAACACCACAGCGTCCACCTCAGCACCGCACACTCCCGTGCGGCAACTGCAGGGCGTTTAATCATCCCCGCCCAAAGCGAGATCAATTGTGTGCCAAGAGCACGCGCCCGCATCGCAGCCCACTCGTGACTGCTAGGTGGACCGCGCCGCGTGCCCTGTCGTCGCGGGGCGCACAGTCGTCAAGCTTAACGCCGAGACGGCCGGCCCCACCCGAACAGCGCCGCATGGCGCTCCGTCCAGCGGGTCTCTCTAGACCTGTTGAATCTTATACCCCCTGGGGGTATAAGATTAGCGGCAACCACCTCAACGCATTTGAACACTCCCGGCCCACCGAAAGGAAACCCCTCCATGAGCAACAGCTGTTGCAGCACCCCCTCTACCGACAAAGCCACCGCCATGCCTCCGTCCGCCCAGAAGCTCCTCGGCGCCAGCAGCAACGACCTCGCCGAGTGCCCTGTCATGACGGGAAGCCAGGTTGTGAAGGCAGACGCCGAATCCGCAGGACTCTTCCGCGATTACGAGGGCAACCGCTACTGGTTCTGCTGCGCAGGCTGCGGACCCCTGTTCGACGCCACCCCCGCAAAGTACGCCACGGCCGCTTGAGCATCGTGGGGTGGTGCCTGCCGCAGCCGGCACCCCCCATCCCCAGCCATTGTTATGAGACAACCATCCCGACCCGCACCTCGACCGGGGAGCGGGTAAATACCAAGAACGAGCGCCCGGAACACTGTGGCCGCGGAATACCCTGGGCCATGCAGGTCCGGGCACGCGCTCCCCTCACCACGACGGTCCCGTCGCAAAGAACGATGAACAAAGGACAACGACATGGAAACAATCACTCCCGCCGAGGCCACCACAGAGGCGTGCCACATCACGCACGGCTACATCGGTGACAAAAGCAAGTACCTCGCCCGCCTCAAACGCATCGAAGGCCAGGCCCGCGGCATCCACCGCATGGTCGATGAGGAAACATACTGCATCGACATCCTCACCCAGATCTCGGCCCTCACCAAGGCGCTGGAAGGTGTCGCACTCG
>NZ_JPRS01000124.1 GCF_000738085.1 Cryobacterium sp. MLB-32 | reverse complement strand
TATTCCGCGGGTGGAGTTGATCGGGACGGCGTTCTCGGATTGCTTCACGGAGCCGGAGAAGGCGGAGGCGGTTTACCAGCTGGTTTTTGAGAAGGGCATGGCCGTTGATTACCCGTTGACGATGCGTCATCGGGACGGCACGTTGATGGAGGTGTTGTACAACGCGTCGGTGTACCGGGATGTTGACGGCAACGTTTTGGGTGTGTTCGCCGCGGCGCGCGATGTTACAGCGGCGCGGCGGGCGTTCGTGGCCGCCCGGTCGATGCTTGAGACGAGTTTGGATTCGTTGGTGGCGATCAGTCCGGAAGGGCTGATCACGGATGCAAATGAGGCGACGGTCAAGGCGATCGGTATTCCGCGGGTGGAGTTGATCGGTACGGCGTTCTCGGAATACTTCACCGAACCGGACAAGGCTGACGAGATTTACCGGAGTGTCTTTGAAAGGCGTATGGGCCTCGCCTACCCGTTGACCCTCCGCCACCGGGACGGGACGCTGACCGAAGTGCTGTACAACGCGTCGGTGTACCGGGACGCTAGCGGCAACGTGCTCGCCGTGTTCGCCGCGGCACGCGACGTGACAGCCCTGCGGAGAGCGTTTGAGGCGGCCCGGTCGATGATTGAGTCGAGTCTGGATTCGTTGGTGGCGATCAGTCCGGAGGGGCTGATCACGGATGCCAACGAGGCGACGGTCCAGGCGACGGGCATTCCTCGGGTGGAGTTGATCGGGACGGCGTTCTCGGAGTGCTTCACGGAGCCGCAGAAGGCGGAGGCGATTTACCAGCTGGTGTTCGAGAAAGGCATGGCCGTTGATTACCCGCTGACGATGCGTCACCGTGATGGGACGCTGATGGAGGTGTTGTACAACGCGTCGGTGTACCGGGACGTTGACGGCAACGTTTTGGGTGTGTTCGCCGCGGCACGTGACGTGACCGGGGTGAGGCAGGCGCAGGAGGCCCTGATCTACCAAGCCTTCCACGATCCGCTGACCGGGTTGCATAACCGTGCCTGGATTCTGGACATCTTGGACGCCGATCTTCTCGCCGCGAAACGGGTGGGTCATGCGGTGGGGGCGCTCTTCGTGGACCTGGACCACTTCAAGACTGTCAATGACTCGCTGGGGCACGCGGCCGGCGACGAGGTGCTCACCACGGTGGCGCACCGGATCGTGGCGGCCCTGCGCCCCGGGGACCGGGTCGGACGCATCGGCGGAGACGAGTTCGTCATCGTAATCCAGGACGTCGAACACGTTCAAGATGTGCTGCGCTGCGCCGAGCGAGTATCTGCCTCGATCTCGGCCGACATTGAGGTGCACGGTCATCGAATCATGCCGACCGTGTCCATCGGCATCGCCACGTCGACGCCGATGTCAAGCTCCGACAGCCTGCTCAGCGACGCGGACTCCGCACTTTTTCGTGCCAAGGCCTCTGGGCGAGCCCGTTGGCACTTCTTCGATAGCGCCATGAATGAGCAGGCCGTGGCGCGTCGCACCCTCGAAGAAGACCTGCGTGAGGGGATCGCTCGCAGCGAATTCTTCATGTATTATCAGCCCATCGTGGCCCTGACCGACGGCCGCGTCGTCGGCCACGAGGCGCTCGTGCGGTGGTCGCACCCAAGTCGCGGACTCCTACACCCCGAGGACTTCCTCGAAGTCGCCGCGGCCACCGGTCTGATCAAGGACATCGGCGCCCAAGTACTTCGCCAGGTGTGCGCACTCCTTGCCGAGCGCCCCGACTTGCCGGGACCGATCAGCGTGAACGTCTCGGCAGTTGAGCTGGCTGCGCCCGGCTGGCTCGCCAGCGTGCAGGCCAATCTGACCAACTATGACGTCGACCCGGCACGGATCGTGATCGATGTGACCGAGACCGCGGCACTCAGCCTTACTGAGTCCGCGCGGGACGCGCTGGCTTCCTTGCGAAGCGCCGGTGCAGGCATCCACTTGGACGATTTCGGCACCGGGTCCTCATCCCTCTCGGTGTTACGGGACCTGCCGGTCACCGGGGTCAAGCTCGACGTGCGTTTAGTGCAGGACCTCACCGAGAAGGAGAGCAACGCCAATACCATCGCCCAGGGAGTGAGTGGGCTGGTCAAGGGCTTGAGCCTCACCGGGATCGCTGAGGGGATCGAGACGCAGATGCAAGCTGACATCCTGCGCGCCCAAGGATGGGAATGCGGGCAAGGGTACCTCTTTGGCAGACCGGCCTCACACCCATGAACGACGTGTTCGACGTGATCTCCGGGTCCGTTGAGTAAGACCGTCCGTCGGGTAAGCGAGGCAGAACCGCGTACCTCTTTCTTTGCCGGCCCGTCCACGCCATCAGTCTCAACGCGACGCAGGAGCGCCGGTGCGGCGGGGGTTCTCTCCTCTAGGTGTCCTGCCCAGGGAGCGCGGTGATTGACACGGTGTTGGCTCCAACCCAAACAGGGTTCCGTGGGAGGACGGCGGGCAAGGACACGACGGTACTCCACGGGAGGTTGGGAGATGCGGTGTGGCTTGAGGTGGAGTGTCGGTGGCGGGGGGCAGAATCGTTGCCAAGAGTTGGAGGACGTTGACGCGAGTCGGAGGGTGATGATGGTGCAGGTGACACCGCGTGATGAGGCGGTCCTGAGTTGGTTGGATGTTGTCCGACTTGCTGACATGGAAGCCTTGCGGTGGGCGCTCGGCGCTCACCTCGACATCGGCCGGCCGGTGTCTTTGCGTAACGCGCAGCACTGGGCGGCTCGGATGGAATCGGTCGGATTGGTCGGGCGATCTCGGCCGACGTTTCGGGACGGGTCGATCGTCTGGCCGACACCCCAGGCTGCGGGGAAGCAGCCACCGAATCTGTTCCGTCAGACGACCAGGCACGAGGTCGCCGTCGCGACAGTGTCGGCGCGGTATGTGGCCCAGGGGTTTACGTGGCGGCGTGATCGGCGGCCGGCCGGGCTGCTCGATCACCAGGTTGACGGTGTCGCGCAGCGAGGCCGGGTGGTGGAGCTCGTGGAGGTGGAGCTGACGCCGAAGACGTGGCAGCGATACAAGCTGATTTGTGAGAATCATGCTTTTCGCCTCGCTCATGAAGGCGTCACTCAAATCTCGTATTTCTGTACCAGCGACGCGGACCGGGCGATCACGCGGGAAGCGGACAAGTTCATCTTCCGCACCGAACGCCAAAGCCTGGTCTCCCGGCACGCTTTTGATCCGCGCGGCCGCTGGGTTGGCCCCGAGCTCGAGGACAGGCCGCACTTGACTGGCGTCGGTCCGGCGTCGATCGAGACCGAGCTTGACGGCGTGCGCGTTTGGGGCGGAACGGCCACGGCACGCGCATGAGCGATGGCGGGCTGCCACATTCCGACTTGGCCAGCGACACGGTCGCGCGGCTGTTCGGCGCGGCCTTCACCGTCGCCGCGGTGCTGGTCGCACTTCCATTGGTCGTCCCGGTTGTCGTCAGTCGCCTGGCCGGTGATGTGGTGGCCACCAAGACGAGATTTTGGGTGGTGTGGCGGTGGCACTGGGTCCTGAATACGGCAGGGATCTTGCTGGTCGCGATGCTGGTGGCCTTCGAAATGCTGCTTCTGGTCAATTGGGTCCAATCCGGTGCTGCCGCCGAGTTCGTGGCTGGGGAGCGGTGGTGGTTGCAGCTCTGGCCAGCAGCGGGTCCCTGGGCCGTCACGAACCTCCTCGCGGGGGTGTTGCTGTTGCCGGTCGCGTGGTCCTTGAAGCGGCGGAAGATTGCTGAGTTGGTTCGCTCTCGTCGGGTGTCGAATGTGGTGCGGCAGGAGAAGATCGAGACCGCGCGCAAGCGCGCCGCTGACAGCAGCGTCGCGCGCCGTATAGGAGTGCACCTCGAAAGCAACACGGGCCGCATCGTCGGCACGACGCTGCAAGCCACGACAGTTCCACTTCTGGTCGGGGCGGGGCAACAGGCGTTCGGGGTGACCAGCCGGGTGACGGTTCGGACGTTGGCGGACCGGTTCTACGATGTCAGGCGGGTCCGAGACTGGGTCGACGCGACAGGCAAATACCTGGTCCTCCCGCCGGCCTCGTCGTCAGTGAGAGCGTTGATCATCGCGGAGTCCGGCAGCGGCAAAACCGTGCTGATCAATGGACTGGTCCTGTGCGCGTTGGAGTACGGGTGGCCGGTGTTCGTCATCGATGCGAAAGGTGACCCGGCCGACGCGGAGAGCCTGGTCGCGGTCGCGTCGAGCTACGGGCGGACGGCGTCGACGGGCGGAGTGTGGGATCTGTTCAACGGCACGGCTGATCAAGTGACGGCGAAGCTGATGCGGCTGATGCCTGTCCCGGATGGCGCCAATCAGCACTATCTGGACGAGATCCGCGGCGTTCTCCAAGCGGTGCAGGACCAGTCCCCGATCCGGAGCGTGGAGGAGCTCCGAGAACGGCTGTCACGTCCCGCCGCGCACGTGCGCGATCAGTATGACCTCGGGATGGTGAACAAGCCCGTGGACCGCGACGGCTCAACGGCCGGCACCCGGTCCTTGCAGAGCTTGCTCGTTGCCCTTCGCCCTCTGGAGCGGTGGATCGGACCCGCCGGGTGGTCCTACAACGCACCGAAGACTGACGTGACCGTGATCCCACTCTCACCGGTCGATGACGCACAGGCGCGCCTGGGTGATTTGTTGCTGCTGGATCTTCGGAATTTCATGGCGTCCCGTTTGGAGCGCCGGGATAAGTCACCGGTGGTGGTGATCGTGGATGAGTTTCCGCAACTGGTCACCGGGGCGCAAGACCCCGGTGACACCGCGGGGAGTCTGTTTGAGACGGCGCGAAGCGCCGGGGTTGGTTTGGTTCTAGCGACGCAGAGCCCGGCCGGCCTCTCCAACGATGAGGTTCGCCGGCGCCGCGCCCTGACAAGTGGCGCGGCATTGATCTTTGGCCGGTCCAAAGATCCTGAAGATGTCGTGAAATACGCCGGGACCGTGATGCGGATGGAATCCGCCGGCCGCGCCACAGGGGAGGAACTAGGTAGCGCTCGGGCGCAGCACACTTTTGTCATTCCGCCGCAAGATGTCCGAGAAGCTGCCGACGGTGCGTTCTGGATCGTGCAGGGCGGAGCGATCGCCCCGTTCCGGGCCCTGCCTAACCGGAAGATCCACACGGTGCAACCCGCTCGCGGAGCGGCGGTGCATTTCGTGCCGGTGGACGACGAGCCTGCCGAGGAACCCGTATCGGGCGCAGAGTGACGGCGGTGCCACCCGCTTGAGGCGGGTGGCACCGACGGGTTGTTTAGATGAGGTCGTCGACGTCGTCGATGCTGGTGACCAGTTGTGCGCCGAAGTCGCGGATGAGGCGGTGGCAGCCGGCGCTCGTGGTGCTCATCGCGAGCCCGGGGATCGCGCCGCACGGGCGGGCCAGATCCAGGGCCGTCGTCGCGACGCTCAACGCGGCGCAGTCATACTCAGCTTCGACGATGACTGCTTTGGTCCCGAGCGCTGCCAGTAGCTGGTTCCGGCGAACGAAACTCCATGTGGAGGGTGCGCTTCCGGGCGGAAGTTCGCTGACGATGGCGCCGTGCTCGGCGATATCAGCAAGAAGGTCGACGCTTTCGGCCGGGACAGGTTGGTCGACGCCGCCGGCGAGAAGTGCGACGGGCGTGTTGGCGGAAGCGCGGGCCGACGTGAGGGCGGCGACGTCGATTCCGTGGGAGGCGCCAGAGGCGATGACGTAGCCGCGTTCGGCTAGGCCTGAGGCCAGGTCGATGCAGACGTGCCGGCCGTAGCCGGTGGCGTTGCGGGTCCCGGTGAGGACCACAGTCCGCGTACTGAGGAGAGCATTATCGCCGCGAACCCACAGGGCGAACGGTGCCGCCGATCCCAAACCAGCCACAGGGGTCGGCCATAACGGGTGGGAGGGTGTGAGGATCGTGAAACCGCGCTCGACACTCTCGGACAGTACGTCGCTGACTTTCAGTGCCGAGTACTCCGGGAGTACGGCGGCTCTCAGGTAGGGCATGTTCACGCCGGCGACGGTGGGCGTGGTGCCGGTGAGGGTTTCGGCGAGGGCTTGTTCCGCGCCTAGCTGCGTGATGAGTTGGCCGGCGCGGGGGTCGCCGGGTGTGGTGATGGTGGCCCACGCGGCGCGGGCGATGGTGTCCGGGGTCATGCGGATGTTGTGGGCGGTGCTGATGGTCTCTGTAACCGCAGCGATGCTCATGATACTTACTCCCTTATCTCGACCGATTATTTTGTTTGCCTTCCGGCGAGAGAAATCGATAGCGAGCGGGAGAGCCGTAGTGCCCAGAATCTCGGGCGAAATAAGGGAGCTTGCGACCGCGTCCGTGAATCTGGGAACGAAGGCGCGGAGCGAGCTACGATGACCGGCCGGAAAGGTCAACAAATCCAGAAAGACAGGCCGCGAAGCGGCTCCACATATGAGTTCGCAGCGGCGCCAGCCGCTTCCACATTGCTT
>NZ_JPRS01000123.1 GCF_000738085.1 Cryobacterium sp. MLB-32 | reverse complement strand
ATTCCGACTCGCATCAGCTCCGAGTCGCGTTTGCGATCTGCGATGCAGCGGCTCCTAAACGGCAAAGCACTCTTCACCGACGGTACCCTCTCCAAGAAGAACCTATATACAGAGGCACAGGTGAGCCGAGCGACAATGAATAGGGAGAAAGAAGTACTGGCGGAGTGGGACAGCTTCGTAGGTTCGGTCCGCACTCCCCACCCCTCTGACACAACGTCTCGTGAGGTGCAGACTGACAAGGCCGCGTTACGGGATGCGACGAGGGCGCTGCGTGAAACGCGCGAACAGCTCTCCGCCGCGATCATGCTGATCGCCTCACTCCATAGAGACAACGACGACCTCAGACGGAGAGTCCACTCTCGCACTGCGACTGGGATTGTCCCGATAGGCCGTAGAACAGATCAGGGGCTTGTGAGCGACGTAGTAAACGGCCGCGACGCCGGAACTGGCTGATTCACCCCTGTGATCCTCAATCGGAGCCAGATATGGATGCCACATGTGCTCACTGGACCGCGCCCGCTCGTCTTGTTGACGTCGGCGATTTCCATTTGTGCCTGGGGTTTCTGTCCTCGCCATTGCCCATGTTAACGCCAACCCAAAATGGTGCCATTTTGGGTTGGCGTTTACATCCCGAGGAGCCCTAAGGCACGAGCTACGCGAACCGCGACGTGGAATCTCACGCCGGGGTCTCCGTGCTCGAGCTTGCGGAGCGTGTGCCGGTTGATGTCGGCTTGGTCTGCAACCTGCGCGGCCGTGAGCCCCCAGATCTTCCGCCACCCGGCGAAATCCTGACTGATCTCGCATGCGGATCTGAGGATCGTATTGGGGAGCTATTTGGCCGTCAACAACCTCCGGAACTAGCGACGACGATGACCGCCACAATAGCCATCTGTGGCGAGCGACATCGTCACTAGTCAGGCTGAGTCAGCCACTGAACGAATCGTCGATGAGAGCTTGGGCGGCGAGGCCGACCTCTTCAAGCAGGCCTTCACGGATCGCCTTTGCAGGGGTGTCGTTGTCAAGCCACGGGTCCGCTCTGACGAACCACACCCGGGCGACCTGCTCGCCCTCGGACTCGGCGATCTTCTGCCACTGCTCGTGTGCAAAAGCAAGTCGGGTTATGGTTCCGTTGCGTGGCAGGAGGCTGTCCTCTTTGGCCCATTCGTGCGAAGCCTGGGGATCGTCCGAGCCGGCCAGTGCTGCGACGAGCGTGGCGCCCAGGGCGGCGTTCAGGCGCCGGGTGATCTCTTGGATACTCGGTTCCGTCACCACGTATTCAGGCTCTTCGAGAGCTTCATCCAGCTCGCGGAACTTGGCAAAGGCCTCCATCGGGGCAGCGCGTTGAGCCTTGCCTGCTGCCTCGACCTGCGCAAACGGAATGTTCTCGCCCTCTTCAGCCATAGCTGCGTCGAAAGCCGCTACATCCGCAGCGCTCTCCGCCCGCTCAAGCTCGCGCCCGATCCTGGCCCAGTGGCGGATCTGCTGCGCAGCGCTGCGGCCGGCAACCGCGCCAGCTGATTTCGCGGCCGCGAAGAGGTCAGCGTCCACGCGCACCTGAATCTTGTCGCTCATGTTGCGAACCTACCAAATTGATCCAGGCCTCGGGAGCGGCTGCGGCGCTTTCTTATTGTGACCTTGGATCGCACTGGCTACCCGCGCCTCTTCGCTCGGGCAGCGAACTCATCAAGGGCTCCCACGACGTCCTCCGCGAGCCAAATCCGGTTTCGTCGCCCGTCCGTGATCTGAGTCAGAACGCCGGCGTCCACGAAGCGGTCGATAGCGACCTGGGCATTGACTGTCGAGATGCCCAGCTGAGCCGCGGCTTCCGCTGCGCCGATCGCGGGTTGGCGCAGCAGAATATCCAAGAGCCGGTGGGCTGCTGAGTCTTGCCGCGCGCGGATGCGCCCGCGCCATTCCGCCTGCACAGTTTCGAGATCCGCCACCAAGATGCGGCCACCGTCCACCGCCGCGAAGGACGCGTAGGCGAGGGAGCGGATTATCGGAGCAGTATCCCCGGACCGATACGCGCTGAGGGCGTCGAAATATCGATCGGTGTCGCGCAGCAGCCCCGCGGAGACCGGAACAGCCACGTTCCGTGTGAGCTGGCCGCCGCGCAGCATCGTCTGGATGAGTGCGCGACCGACTCTGCCGTTGCCGTCGGGGAACGGGTGGATGGTCTCAAACTGGGCGTGAGCGATTGCGGTCTGAGCGAGCACGGGAAGATTGGTGCGATTGGCGAAGACTACAAGATCGTCCATGAGCGCGCGCACCCGATTGTGATGCGGCGGCACACACCGCGCCAGGTGCGGCCCGCGGCTCCCACCACCGATCCAGACTTGTTGGTCACGCCAGCGACCAACGATGGCCGGATTGCTGCGCTCGAGGAGAGAACGATGTACGTCTAAGACTGCTTGGCCGTCCATGGACGCGGCCATGTCCACAGCTGCTTCCATGGCTCGGACGTTATCGACGACGAGCTGGGCATCCTCGGAGGCCTACCCACCGAGTTCCGCCAGGGCGATCTCCCGTGCGTCGCTTGTGATGTCCTCGATCTTGGAGCTGGCTCTCGGCGCTAAGGAGAACAGCCGCGAACGGTTCTGTGCGGTGACCGACTTCCGCATCGAATCAAGCAAGCTCACTGGCAGCTTCCTCGGTCAGGGCTTGCAGCTCGCTGTCGAGCGGCCACTGGAGATCAGCAATGAACGCGGGCACCGACGCCAGGTACGGGTCTGACGCCAGGCTCATCGGGGCGCGTGAGCCGTACTCGGCCTGGACAGTGCGCCAGGGGCGTCCTTCGTAGCGGACCGCTGGCCAGGGCGACCGTTCCTTAGAGGTGCTCATGAATCAAGCGCACCCATGCGTAGTCACGTATCCATTGGTACGAGCACTCGGTGTTCCGACTTGCCCGTGTCTGTTTCCGCAAGCCGATCGTCATTGCAAAAGCTCCAGCGTCAACCGCTGGATGCGGCGTCGATCGGGGCCTGCGCCGCGCGGATGACTTCCTTCAGCCGCGCATCTGAGCCAGCACCGCATGAGTTATCGGGACCCTCTCGCAGCGGTTGATAAAGTTATCACCGCTCGCGTCGGCTGATAACTTTATCAACCGTTCTGGTCGGGGTCGGCGTGACGGTCGGCGTGAGTGTCGGAGCGTCAATCTGGTCAGGCTCGAGGCTACGGCTGGTGAGGCCCACGACGACGGGGGCTCCGTCCGGTGTTGCCAGTGGACATCTGGCTGGTGGCCGTGACTCGGCCTCGTCAGAGGGTCGCCTGCTCGCTGACTGCGCGAACCTACCTCTGTTCGTTGGACAGGCCGATGTGGTCGTCCATCAGTGCACGACCAGCGACCGAGTTCCACGGGTCGGTGCTGGCGATAACCGTGTTGACCATGCCGAGCGAGCTGAGCACAGCGAGCAACGAGTCCAGTCGGGGAGCGCCAGTGCCTGTCTCGATACCTCGAAGAGTATCCCTGGTGACATGGGCACGCTCGGCGAGCCGCGTGGCGCTGAGTCCCTGGAGCTTGCGCCAACGTGTGATGTTCACGCCGAGCTCGCGGAGCATTCTCGTTCGTGCTGGCGAACGCCTGGTGACCATGTTTGCTCCTCGTGAATTGACAGTTATATCTGTCAATTATGCTGCGTATCGCACTTATGTGTGTCATAGCGGGAACTCCGTGCGAATCAATCAAAGGCTGGTTGTGAATCCCTATTAATTTGTATTAATTCTATTAATGACGCGCACCTGCTGGGCCGCCCAGGGCCGCTGACGAGCGATCAGGGCCTAGCCCGAGCCGTCGGCTTGAAAGGGTTCCATCCGACATCGTGGAGCCGGCCTGACCGTCTCAGAACTGACTCATCCCCTGGACGGTGACGCAGCACGATGATCACCCGTCACCTTGGTTGGTCGCCCTGTCCTCAGCTGTGGCAGATGAAGTACGTCGATTGCGTTCTCACGCGATGTTGCACGGCCGCGGGAATGGGGGAATCGACTTAGGACGCATCCGACGCCGACCGTCAGTACCTCACGGATATTGGCTGCAGGAGCCGCACTCATGCGCCTTACGGGCCTGAACCTGTTCAAAAAAAGAGAGGGCCCGCGTCAACGGGCCCTCTCCCTGATTGCCTCTTTTGACTCCGAGGCGGAGGCCAGGACATGCTTGACGAACTACTTGTTCTCGGGGCGAGACTACTCCTGTCAGGTATGCCCGTCGATCAGCTCGATGGTCGCGTCGCGAAGCGCGATGAGGTCGCGCAGCGCCGCTGCCTCGTCCGTGAGCTCCGGCGCTCCTCTCCACCAATGAAAGTCCTGGGCATGGCTTCGGGTATTGCTCCGGGCGGTCACAGGGCGTAGTCCGTCTCGGAGGCGAGGTGGCCCGCACAAAGAGGCGTGGTCTCGTCGCTTTGCCGGGCGTGAGCTCGCATCGCGTGGGTGCGTAGTGTGTTCGTTGGTGCGGTCATGGCGGGAGCCCTTACGTCGGGGTTGTCACGGTGGCTCCCGGGGCGCCTGTGGCGGCCCGCACCAGCCGGCCTAGAAGGCCAAGAGACGCCGATCTTCAAGCGCGGGGCCGTTGTCATCACGCGCGATCACCGGGTCTGTCGCACCTCCAAGGCGACAGCACCGAGGCTCCACAACGTGCGCACTGAGTCCTTGAACCCCACTAAATACAGCGTTCTCGCGAAACATTGGCTCTTAGTCGCCACCCGCACACCTCCGATCGAACCGTCGATGAAATAGCAAATTCGTCTTCGGCGACGATGGGAATTCAGCGCAACAGCCGGACGGACTTCAGTACTTGGGTTCCATCCGTTCCGCGCGGGATGGGACTGGGAATTCATCGATGTCAAAAAGCTCCGAATGAAACACCTTCTCCAACAGC
>NZ_JPRS01000122.1 GCF_000738085.1 Cryobacterium sp. MLB-32 | reverse complement strand
GGAGCGGTCATGGACATCTTCACTTCGACGCGGTGAGAGCCGTCGGACAGCAGCTCTTCCTGACAGACGTAGATCAGCCCCAGGTCCACAACGTTAATGGGGATCTCCGGGTCGTAAACGTTTTTGAGGCGGTCCAGCACCTGGTCCAGGTTGAACGGCCCCTGCTTCGTCATCATTGATTCGGTGACAGGCTGGCTCAGGCCAAGCGCTGCGGAGTCCCCCGCGCTGATCCGAACGAGGTAGCCCATCTCGGTTTGAACGGTCACGCTATCGCCCAGGGTCTGCGTCACGACAACCTGTTCGCCGGCGTGGAGCACCATCGGCTCTCCGCCCGGAATCACGGTTGCCTGACAGGTCTGGCTGAGTTCAACAGTTCCATATCGGTCTGAGTGCATGCTCATCTACTTCTTGTTCTCCCGGCGGTCGCTGTCTTCGAGGGCGTTGCGCAAGGCCTGCCAAGCCAGGGTGGCGCACTTGACCCGCGTCGGGTATTCCCACACCCCCGACAACACCGCGAGCTTGCCGATCTCTGCTTTCGTCTCGTCGCCCACGGATTCGGTGGTGAGCATGGTGTGGACACGGGCGAACAGCGCGAGGGCCGCGTCCTGTTGCAGGCCCTTCACCGCCATGGTCATCAGCGACGCCGAGGCTTGGGAGATCGCGCATCCGTTACCCACGAAGGCAATATCGGCGACGGCACCATCGACGAGTTGAAGGTACAGGGTCAACTGATCGCCACAGAGCGGGTTGACCGCTTCGATCTTTCGGGTTGCCCCCTCAAGTTCACGAAAGTTACGAGGATTGTGGGCGTGATCGATGATCATGTCCTGATACAGGCCGGCGATTCCCACACTCTGCGCTGGACCGTTCACGACTCGACCGGACGGTCGTCTTTCCTGAACCGGCCGGCGACCATCGACTCCAGCTGCTTCCGCAGCGGTATCAACGTGATCCGGTCGACCATCTGGTGCACGAAGGCGTAGATGAGCAGGCCCCGGGCCTCCTCAAGCGGGATGCCACGCGCACGAAGGTACAGCAAAGCCTCCTCGTCCATCTGGCCCACCGCCGCACCGTGCGTGCACTTCACATCGTCGGTGTAGATTTCGAGTCGCGGTCGAGTGTCGACCTCGGCCCGGTCGGAGAGAATCAGGTTCTTGTTGTTCTGATTCGCATCGGTTCCGTCCGCGCCATGACGAACCATGATCTGGCCATTGAACACGCCGTGGGCGCGACCGTCCAGTACTCCCTTGTAAAGCTGGTGGCTGGTGCAGTCGGTCGCAGCATGGTCGACGAAAATCGTATTGTCGTGGAGTTGATCACCCTGCGGCAGGTAAACCCCATCGAGGCTCACCTCTGCGCCGACGCCATCCAGCAGAACACGAATCTCGTGCCGGGCGATGGCGCCGCCCAGCATGATCGAATGGGATGAGAATCGGCTGCCGCGCGCCTGCCGCACGGACAGCAACGCCACATGGAACGCGGTCACTGGCTCGTTCTGAACCTTATAGTGCTCGATCTGCGAGTCATCGGCCAGCACGAGTTCGGTGACAGCGTTGGTGCAATACACGTCGGCATCGATTCCGGCGTACGTCTCAACGATCGTCGCCCGAGAACCAGAATCAGCGATAATCACCGACCGTGGACTGGAGATCAGCGGAACCCCGCCGGCATCAGAAAAGAACACGAGCTGGATCGGTTCGTCCACGATCGCGCCGGACGTCAGATGGATGAATGCCCCATCCTCCGCCAGCGCGTCGTTGAAGGCCGCGAACGCGTGATGCTCTCCCGGTGTGTGCGCGAAGAACGGTTCGAGCCGGTCAGGCCCCGCCGCCAACACTGCGCCCACACTCGTCACAACGGCACCGGCCGGCAGGCCGGTCAGCCGCGAGAGCGCGGCCACGAAGTGCCCGTTGACGAAGACCAGGCGCGGTCCGCCGAGATCGACCGCCGCAGCGTCGATCACATCTGCCGTCACCCGACTGCCGGACGCCACGGTGGCTGCCTCGAACGGCACGGCCAGGATCGGGGCAAGTCCGGTGTACTTCCAATCCTCGTTCTTGCGGGTCGGGAAGCCGTGCTCACCCACCCACTGGAGGGCAGCCACCCTCGCCTCCGCAAGCCAGTCGGGATCACGCGAACCGAGCCGAGGTTCGAAGCCGGAAAGCACCCCGCCGACCGCGCTCAGCGTCGTCACCGCAACACCCCTACGGGTGTCAGGCGACTCGAATCAGCCTGCTGCGTGCTCGCGTAGCCGTGTTCTTCAAGCTCAAGAGCCAGGTCTTTGCCCCCGGAGCGCACGATGCGGCCGGCGGTCATCACGTGCACCTGATCGGGAATGATGTAGTCCAGCAGACGCTGGTGGTGGGTGATGACCAGCATGCTCCGGCCTTCGTTGCGCAGAGCGTTCACGCCGTTCGCGACGATCCGGAGAGCGTCGATATCAAGGCCGGAGTCCGTCTCATCCAGGATCGCGAGTTTGGGTTCCAGAATCGCCATCTGCAGGATCTCGTTGCGTTTCTTTTCCCCGCCAGAGAACCCCTCGTTCACGGAACGGCTCATGAAGCTCTGGTCCATCTCGACCAGCTTCATCCGTTCTTGCGCCAGCGCCAGGAAGTCCACCGGATCCAGCTCTTCCTCTCCACGCTGGCGGCGCAGGGAGTTCAACGCGGTGCGCATGAAGTACATGTTCCCCACGCCCGGGATCTCGACAGGATGTTGGAAAGCCAGGAATACACCGGCGGCAGCGCGCTCCTCGGGGGACAGAGCCAGGAGGTCCTGACCCTCGTACGTGACACTGCCCGACGTCTGATAGCCCTCACGACCGATCAGGACACTGGCCAACGTACTCTTCCCCGACCCGTTCGGACCCATGATCGCGTGGACCTCACCCGGCTTCAGGTGGAGATCCACTCCTCGCAGAATTTCTTTGTCCTCGATACTGGCGTGCAGTCCGTCAATTTTCAGCATTATCCAACACTTCCTTCCAGGCTTACGGTCAATAGTTTTTGTGCCTCAACGGCGAACTCCATCGGCAACATCTTGAACACTTCACGGCAGAAACCGTTCACGATCATCGACACAGCCTCCTCCTCAGGGATGCCTCGCTGTCGGCAGTACAGCAGCTGCTCCTCACCGATTTTCGAGGTGGAGGCCTCATGCTCAACCTGCCCGGTCTGGTTCTTCACCTCTATATACGGAAGAGTGTGAGCGCCGCTGTCCTTACCGATCAAAAGCGAATCGCACTGCGTGAAGTTGCGCGCTCCGACGGCCGAATGTCGCATATCCACCAATCCGCGGTAGGTGTTCTGGCCGTGACCGGCCGAAATCGCCTTCGAGATGATGGTGCTCTTGGTGTTCTTGCCGATGTGCACCATCTTGCTGCCGGTATCCGCCTGCTGGTGCCGGGCCGTCAAGGCAACGGAGTAGAACTCTCCGACCGAGTTGTCACCCTTCAGGATCACGCCGGGGTACTTCCAGGTGATCGCCGAACCGGTCTCGACCTGTGTCCAGGAAATCCGTGAGTTGCGGCCGGCGGCCATCCCCCGCTTGGTCACGAAGTTATACACGCCACCGTTGCCATCCATATCCCCCGGATACCAGTTCTGCACCGTTGAATACTTAATCTGAGCGTCATCGAGGGCCACCAATTCGACCACTGCAGCATGCAGCTGATTCGTATCACGCACCGGCGCAGTGCATCCCTCGAGGTAACTCACATACGCGCCCTCCTCAGCGATGATGAGGGTGCGCTCGAACTGACCGGTATCCGCAGCGTTGATGCGGAAATACGTCGACAGTTCCATCGGGCAGCGCACCCCCTTGGGGATGTAACAGAATGAGCCGTCCGTGAAGACGGCAGCGTTCAGGGAGGCAAAGAAATTGTCGTTGTACGGGACCACCGAGCCGAGGTACTGACGCACGAGGTCCGGGTGCTCCTGCACAGCCTCCGAGAAGGAGCAGAAAATGACACCGACTTCGGCCAACTTGTCCTTGAACGTTGTCGCAACGGACACCGAATCGACGATCGCGTCCACCGCCACGCCGCTGAGTCGTTCCTGCTCCCCCAGGGAAATACCGAGCTTGTCGAACATCTCCCGCAACTCCGGATCGACCTCGTCCATGCTTGCCAGGTTCTTCTTCGGCTTGGGGGCGGCGTAGTAGATGATGTCTTGATAGTCCACCGGCCCATAGGAGACGTGCTGCCACGTGGGTGGCGTCAGCGTCGTCCAGTGCCGGTAGGCACGAAGTCGAGACTCCAACAGCCACTCCGGCTCATTCTTCTTACTCGAGATCAGCCTGATGATGTCTTCGTTCAGCCCTCGCGGTGCGACGTCGGTATCAAGCTCGGTGAAGAACCCATACTGATATTCTTGGTCCGCTAAATCACGCACCTCGTCAGAAATACCAGGCGTGGTAGTCGGTGCACTCATCTTCGTCTCCATGTCATTTGTTGATAGTTTCGAGCAGCCGACGCATCTCGATCAGCGCTGAGGGGGCAGTGCGGCCACAAGAGGGTGATCCTTGGCGTAAGGACCCACCTTCGCCGCTCCGCCCGGGGAGCCGATGTCGTCGAAGAACTCGACATTGGCCTTGTAATAGTCCGCCCACTGCTCCGGCACGTCGTCTTCGTAGAAGATCGCCTCAACCGGGCACACCGGTTCACAGGCACCGCAGTCTATGCATTCATCGGGGTGGATGTAGAGCGCTCGGTCGCCCTCATAAATGCAGTCAACCGGGCATTCGTCAATACATGCCCTGTCCTTGACATCCACGCACGGCAGAGCGATAACGTACGTCATAGTGCGGCCCGGGTGGAGTGCTCCAGGAATATCTCCGGAGACAACCTCATCAGGCCGCCATCCCAAAAACCAGGGCCGACGGCCTGGACGTGAATGCCGCGTTCGTGACGATATCGGAGCCGGTGGTCGCCTGCACTCCCGGGATCGCCCCTGCACTGGTACTCACCCAATAGTCCCTTCAGTACCGTTGTTCGTTTCGGACGTGGCCGTCGTGGCCAGGGCGTCAACGGGGATGAAGGTCGTACAGACGTGTTCACCCCGGACAAGAGTCGTCCGTCGTTCAACCGGGACGCCGAGCAGTCGCGAAAACGAATCGGTCTCAACGTCACAGAACACCGGGAACTCGGCTGCGACATGCAGAACTGGGCAATGCCCCTGGCACAGCTGCACACCGGCCACGGGCAGGCCCGCCTCGACCGGTCGGATCGATGCTGCGAAACCGTCAGCGCTCAGTACGGACGCCAGTGCCTGCGCGCGGGCGCGCATATCCCCACCTGTCGAGGGCAGCTGCGCGGCATAGCGTCGCTCTAGCTGTGCGCCACGTTCACGGGCGAACTCGCCCACGGCATCCGCCCCGGCGCGCTCGGCGAGAAAGCGTAAGGCCGAGGTGGCCACATCGAGATAGTCACTGTCCATCCCGGCATGACCGGCCTCGGAGAGAATATACGCGCGGGCCGGCCTGCCACGACCACGACCACCGGCCATGGCGACCTCGCGTTCCTCGATGGCGCCCTGCTCGGCGAGCTGATCAAGGTGGCGGCGTACTGCGGCGGGCGTCAACTCCAAACGTGAGGCGAGGTCGGCAGCGGTCAGCGGGCCATCCTTGGCAAGCAACTGCTGGACCCGGTCCCAGGTGCGCTCCTCGACACCATTCGATTCGGGTTTCGACCCGTCTGTACCCTCGGATCCGCGGCGGTGGGTTATTAACATTACATAAGCATGTCCTAATTCGACTCGGCGATCAAGTCTTCGCGTCGACTCAGAGAAAACTTCCGCCTATGGTGGAGCCCAGCCGCGGTCGGAACCCACGAGCACATTGCGGTGCTCCCTGGTGAACGCAAGCGCATCCCATCGCGCGGATCGACTGGGACGTGCGGAAACGTCAGTGATCAGGTATCCACTTCAGCGTTGGCGGCACGTCGGCGAATGGGGAGTGAAGCGTTATTCGGTTCTCCCGAGTGCACGTGTCAGTGGTTTGGGTGCGCCTCAACGGCTGCGTGACGCTTCCGGTTGAGCAGGTATGGCGGGCGCCGCGGCGTCACGCACGATCGTTTCCGTCCCTTCGGCCGTCTCGGCAATCGCCTCCTCTGCTGTCGTGACAGAACTGAATTTCGCCGCACAATGAAACGGCGCGGGCCCTATCTGACATCCTCAGGAACGGTCGCACCCTGCGCGTGCCGGGCGCGCAGCCACGGGATGAGGCCGCCGACCAGGAGCATCTCGATCTGCCGCGTCGAGAGTTCGTGGCGCACGGAGTAGACCTCGTCTCGAGTTGTGTTGCGCACGAGGATCTCCGTTCCGTTCGAGAGCGCCTCACGGATCCCGTCGAGCACGAGCACGTCATCTCGCTTTATGCGATCGTGATCGGCCGCATCCGTGAATTGGAGCGCCAGCGCACCGAAGTTGGCCAGGTTCTGCCAGTGAATTCGGGCGAACGAAACCGCCAGCACCACCCGCAGTCCGAGGAAGCGCGGGGTGATCGCGGCGTGCTCCCGGGAGGAGCCCTGCCCATAGTTGGCACCGGCGACGATCATGTGGCCGGTCGTGTCTCGGGTTTGGGCGGCGCGAGTCGGGTAGGTCGGGTCGACCTGGTCGAAGGTGAATTCGGCGAGCTTGGGGACGTTGCTGCGGAAGGGCAGAACTCGTGCGCCGGCCGGCAGGATCTCATCCGTCGAGATGTCATCACCCACGATCAGGGCGACGGGTGCCTCGATGCGTTCGGAGAGCGGTCCGAATACCGGCAACGAGGAAATGTTCTCCCCCTTGATCAGCTGCACGGCGATGGATTCCTCGGGCGGCAAGGGCTCCTCGAGCATCGCCAGGTTCACGCTCGACACCGCCGGAACTGTGATCTGGGGATATTCCAAGCCGAAGAGCTCGGTCAGGTCTCGCGGATCGGTAATCTGTCCGGTCAGCGCGGCGGCCGCCCCCGTCTCCGGCGAACACAGGTAGACCGAGTCTTCCTGGGTGCCCGAGCGACCGGGGAAGTTGCGCGGCATGGTGCGCAGGCTGATGCTGCCGTTCGCGGGGGCCTGGCCCATGCCGATGCAACCCATGCAGCCGGACTGATGAAGTCTGGCGCCCGCGCCGATCAGGTCCAGGGTCGCCCCCATGATGGTGAGGTCCTGCAGAATCTGACGGGAGCTGGGATTGACGTCGAGGGACAGGCCGGGGAATGCCTGCCGCCCCTTCGTGATGGCGGCCACGATCGCGAAATCGCGCAGGCCGGGATTCGCGGATGACCCGATTACGACCTGCTCGACCGGGCGCCCCGCCACTTCACGTACCGGAACGACGTTGCCGGGCGAGCTGGGAAGCGCAATCAACGGCTCGATCGAAGCCAGGTCGATCTCCTCGGTCACGTCGTAGGTCGCATCCGCATCCGCGACCAGTTCGGTGAAATCCTGCTCTCGCTGTTCGGCCCGCAGGAAGGTTCGAACCTGCTCGTCGGCCGGAAAAACGGTGGAGGTCGCCCCCAGTTCAGCGCCCATGTTGGCAATTACATGCCGATCCATCGCGGTCAGGGTGGCGAGGCCGGGGCCGTAGTACTCGACGATCCTGTTGACACCGCCCTTGACGCCGTGCCGGCGCAGCATTTCGAGGATGACGTCTTTGGCGCTCGTCCACGGCGGCAGTTCTCCTGTGAGCTTCACGCCCCAGATTTCGGGCATCCTGATGTACAGGGGCTCGCCGGCGATGGCTAGGGCCACCTCGGTGCCGCCGACGCCGATGGCCAGCATCCCGAGTGAGCCGGCCGCCGGCGTGTGACTGTCGGAGCCGACCATGGTCTTGCCCGGAACACCGAACCGCTGCATGTGCGTGGGGTGGGATACCCCGTTACCGGCCTTCGAGAACCACAGGCCGAACCGCTGGCAGGCGGAGCGGAGAAAGTCGTGATCCTCCGCGTTCTTGCTGTCGGCCTGCAACAGGTTGTGGTCGACGTACTGCACAGAAACCTCCGTGCGCGCTCGATCCAGACCCAGAGCCTCCAACTCCAGCATGACGAGGGTCCCCGTCGCGTCCTGAGTGAGGGTTTGGTCAATGTGCAGACCAATCTCAGTACCGGGGACCATCTCCCCCGAAACCAGATGCGACGCGATGAGTTTCTGGGCGACGTTGTATGCCACGGGGAGCTTCCTTACTCGATAGCGGTACCCGCCTACATTCGTCGGTGACGAATTGGCCTTCAGGGCATGCCGCTGATCCTCAAAGTACGCCATTGGTGGCGCTGGGCCTAGCTTTCTCGGGGGGAATGGGCACAGGCTGCAGGCGGCTGCCGAGAACCTGCCGATGGCAGACACCCAGGACTTCGCCGACGCGGACCGCGGACTGGTCGCTCGAAGCGTGCAGCGGCAGATTAAGGCGACCGACGGCATCGGCCGACCTCGTCGGAACGCTCACAGCGGCCCAGGTCTTCGACTCCCTCGCCATCCTTATCGACGGTCCCCGGGCCTGGGACCTGCACCTCGCGTTGTGCTGGATGATCACCGACGGCACCGTCAATGTCGACGGTGACTCGACCGACCTCCAAGCCCTGGCTGAGCTGCTCGACCCCGTCGACCCCGACTTCGCCATCGTCACGCCGTAACCATCCCAACCACGGAGGTGCGCTCTTTTAGCCCGGTCGTCAACCTGCATGCACATGCGGATGCCGGTCTCACGCATGATTGCAAAGATGAGTTCGAGCACGATCATGTTCTTGCCGCATTCCAGCCCCCAAAGGTACTTTTGATGCGTGTCCAACTTCTCGGCCAGCTCGCGCTGCGTCAGCCCACTCACGAGGCGCCCCTGGTGAAACATTCGCCCCAGACCCTCGGGACCCTTCACTTCTCCACGTGCAGTCCGGACACCTTCCTCGTGACGGTTCTATCACCTTCAGAGCACCTGACGTCTTTATCACCGTCAAGTGAGCGGTCGGTCATATTCCCGTCATGCGCCATCCGGGCACCATAAGCACTTCGCTTTTGTCCGCCTCTTACTTCGGGGACGGCGTCCCCCTGTCCCGACCGCCCAACCCTATGCGGTCGTTTAGTGCGTTCGGATGCTTCCGTGGCGGGCGAAGGACAGACTCTCGACGATAATGGAGAGAACGATTTCCAGTTCCGCTTCGGTGCGCGGGCCGTAGATCATGAACTCAGTGCCATAGTCCTCATACTGATGAGGCTGGGACCATCCCAGTTCGGTGAGTTCCGCGCCGCGGGCCGCGGGCAGGCAAAGATGAACGCTCGTGTCATGCACGCCGTGGAGATGAACTGGCTCCAAGCGCTTCCCCGGTGCCAGGGAGGTTTCAGGCAAACGCTCGTCCGCCATGTCGACGAGGAAGACGGCGCGTGAAGAGGACGGTGATACCTGGCTGTGACCCTCGACAACGGAGTCGAGTCCAAACGTTTCAGCAACGAGCTGACCCCACAAGCCTGGACTGGATTGCTGGGACAGTTGTGTCTGCGGGCCTTCGGCCGAGACACGAGGGCGCTTGCCCCCACGTGCTGGTGTAGTCATGGATCAAACCTATTCGTCGCCGAGAAGGAAAGAGTGCGCCCGCGAGACGGACCCCCAGCGGGGGCCTCTCACGCGTTACTTTCGGGCGGTCCCGTGACTTTGCTCCGGTTCGCCAGCCGCAAGAATCGCGCTCTTGCGCCGTCCCCAGCGGATGAAAAGCCCGAGAGCCACCACGATCCCCACCACGACGAGAACTTGGACGATCACCCAGAAGTTCCACCAAGAAAAAGCACCGAAGTCCATATCGACCACCCCTCGATTCACGGACACCTGAGAGTCCTACCTCTCCCGAGCTTACGACCCGACGGCTGTTCAGGACAATGCCGCCGTCGAGTCGAGGGCCAGGAGCGAGGCTCCCAAGCGGCCCGAAAGACGGACCTCCAGCGCGACAGATTTAGGCCAAATCACCAGTCGGCCGATCACGGCGATGCCGTGTCACAGGGGAACCCTCTGCGGGACGGCGCGAGGCCGGGCGATTGAGCGCGAAGTCAAAAAAACTAGTTTGACCGTGCGAACGCTCCCGGCTGTTTACGCGTAGTCTTTCGCGGTCGTATCCCAGGCGCAAAGATGGCCACGAAGGCAATCAACGACAGACCGAGTCCGAGCCAGCTGATTTCAACATTCCCTGTTCGTGACATTGCGACTACCAGTGCAAGTACCCCAAAGGAAGCGAAGGCGATGGCGTTTAGCCACAAATATGTCCACCACGCCCACGCGTGCCGTCGGGTCACCAGTACAAGGAGCACTACCCCTACGACGCTCTGCACCACATTCGGGCCGACCGGGTCAGCTTGTTGCATGCTCAAGACCCCGGCGCTGATTTCTGCGGTAACGGCTACGGTCAACCATCCAATTGGGTGCGCGGACCAGACCCTGAACGCGGATCGACCCGAGAAAGACGTTGGTTGGATTGATTGCACCCTTGAATCGTGGCACAGACCGAAAGAACGTGCTCCACGCTGAAACTGCACCGTGAGCTCCATGAAGGCAGACGTTGCCTTCGCCCCGTTTGAGGAACCGCCAGCGCCTCAGGGACGCTGGCTGCGGTTGGTGGGGGAAGCTTTGGCTTCGTGGCCGACACTTCGGGTACCGTCGTTGGTTCAGGCAAGTGGGGACAACGAGGAGGGTAAGTACGGTGAATAAGTCAGATTTGCTCCCGGGGCCGACCGCGCTCGAATTGGCGCGCCACCTTGAGCGCCCAGCAAAAATATGCCTGACGGCCACGGGCATTTCCGCGGCAAGCTATTTTCTTGCGGGAGCAACGGAGGAAACGATCCAGCCCTGGATGTTCCCTATGTTCGCTGTTGCGGTCCTGTCGTTTATCTGGGGGCAGTATCGGATGTTCGCAATGCTCTTCAAGGCGATTCGAGAGGAGAAGGCGGGGTACACCACAACGTGCAATCTTTCCCCTAAGGTGCCTCAAGTTGACTATCAGACCGGGGCGGTTCTGAGAGCGGTGGGGCAGCCTCTGCTTAAGGTTTACACCGCGGAACAGTGGAAGGGAAAATAGCAGGTGCCAGCGGATGCCAGCAGCACGAGGTATGCGGTGTCGGAACGCCTTGCGGGTCGCGCGGGGCTCTGACGGATGCGCCGTGGTCGCCAAAGGATCGTTCGGCTGCAAGCGATGTTCCCGGACAGAACCCAATCGGCCCACGATAGCTGCCTTGGTGCACGCCAGACGATGAACGATACTCTCGACAGAGTGGTGCTGCGGGCGGGAGTGGCAAGAGGGGGAGATCATGAGTAAGCCGTTCGAGATGCATACTCGCATGCGAGTGCCAGGCCCCTCGATGTGGCGTCTGATTATGGCAGCGCTGGCAGTCTGCGGGGTAGCACTGCTTATAGGGGCGGGCGCGATTCTCGTGCTCGTCGTAACGCATGAGAGCCAGCGGGTGGTCCCCTCGGTGTATATCATCCCTGCAACTTTTGTCGTCAGCTATCTGTTGCTCCACTGGGCGTCAAAGCAGAAGGACAAAGAGTGTGCTGCGGGGTACACGACGAGCCCGGGGGGCTACCCCAACTTGGAGCAAGTGGATGCATCGACGGGTTTGATCGTGCGGGCCGCCGGGGAATCCCTGATTGGCCGGAAGGAACAGCGCGCTCGGGTGCAGGCTTTCAAGGCAACCCTGGTGGACTCGTGAAGGCCAGTTCGCTGCGCTGGAGCTCCATCGTTCCACAGGGCGCTTTAGTCGTGGCGATGGTGGGTTTGACCATTTACCGGATTCTCCGGGCGTCGGACGGCGACACCGCGAAGGCGCTCCTGTTCTTCGGGGGTACGCTCGTGGCCCTGAGCGGGGTGCTGCTCGTCGTGGTCTATTATTACCGGCGCGCCGCCGCTACCGGTCGCGGTTTGCTGGAAGTTTTGGACGGGAGGTATCCGGGTCAGGCCTTCGCGATTTTCAAGACCGGTGGACTCCGAGACGACGTCTCCACCCTGCCGGTGGCGCTCAGGGGCGCGGCGTGGGACAAATGGACCCTCTACGCAGTCGTCACCCTCGACGCCCAGTCGATCACCTTCTGGGATGGGTCCGCGAAGAAACCCGTCGTCACGTCACGCCTGGACAGGTCTGAACTTCGAAGCATTGAGCCAGCCCACGAGCCGGCGCTTCTTTTCAAGGCCAGAGCGCTGAAAATTGCCGTGCTGCACGATGGGGTGATGCTGCGCGTCACGTTCTCTCCTGCCCGCACCGGAGACTGGATTTTCTCTCCCACCACTGACTCCTTCACCGTTCTTAACTCCACGCTTGCCACCTCAATGGCCCTTCCTCCTACGACCTAGACCGATGACTGACGACCTCCGGCGTCAGAACCGACGCAGAGAATTGCGGCACGGCGCCCGCGCCCGCAAGGGGGACCTTGAGCGCCCCGGATTTGGGCCCAGTCGTAGACTCAGGGCTGGCCTCGCTCCTCGTTGCACAAGGGAACCCCTTGCGGGTCACGGTCGGATCTCAGGGATGTCCGGTGGTCGCGACAGAGATTGGCCGCTTGGATCGTGAAGTTCGCCTTTAGCGCCCAAATGGCCGGCCGTCGGTGCCTCTGAGCTCCATATGGTGGGTGTTACGCTCGGCAGAACTGTGATGGTGGGTGGGGAGTCTCAGAGGTGGCAATAGTGAGTGAATCATTTGAGTTTCGTGTTCGGTCGAGGGTTGCGGGAATGTCCATGTGGCGCTTGGCCCTCAGCGCACTATTTTTCGCTGCTGTAGCGGTTGTCGGAGGTATTTCGGGTTCAGTGATGATTCTGGTCTCGGGTGTGCTTTTTGAGAACTCTTGGTTGGTGGCGTTCTGGGGCGCCGCATCAGCAAGCCTTATTTTGTCTTTCTTAACGGTGTTTCTTTTAGGTAAGCAGATGAAGCGGGAATTTGCGGCGGGGTACACGACTAGTTGGTTGGGGTATCCGAATTTGGAGCAGGTCGATGAACGTACCGGTCTTATTGTGCGTGCGGCTGGGGAACCCTTGATATCGCGGCAGGAGCACCGCACTCGAGTTCAGGCACTGAGGGCAAGCCGCGTGGACTTGTGAAGGCGAGTTCGCCGCGCTGGGCGGTGATCGCACCGGGGGCTGTGTTCGGTGCGGCCATGGTGGGCCTTACTACCTATCGGATCCTGCGGGCCTCGGGCGATGATCCCGTGAAGGCAGTGGTGTTCTTGGGCGGCCTGATTGGTGCCGTCGCTTGGGCCAACAGGGCAGCCCATGGGAAGAAACGGGTCAGGGAAGCGGCAGTAGCCGGCTTTGGCGCTCTAGCGACAATGAGCGGTTCGCTGGGATCAGTGACAACGCTCGGTGGCGCATATCAGAGGTGGACTTAATGGACGATACTTTCCCGCTGCGCACCCGCAAGACGGTTTCGGGGCTATCAATGTGGCGCCTGATGTGGGCAGGCCGTGCTTGCAGCGCAGTGACGGGCGTAGCGACGGCTTCCGCTTGCGTCGTGATGTTGGTCACAGACTCGACATTTGATAATCCTTGGGTGGTGGCGTTGTGTGGAATTCTGGCCGCCAGTGCCGGTGTTGGTTTCTTGTTTCTCCGCGTCGGGGATAAGCGTAAGGATGCGGAGTTTGCTGAGGGCTACACGACGAGTCGGGTGGGGTATCCGAATCTGGAGCAGGTGGATGAATCGACAGGTTTTATCGTGCGTGCCGCCGGGGAACCCTTGTTGACCAGGCAGGAGCACCGCGCTCGGATGCTTGCTTTCAGGGCAAGCCTGGTGGAATCGTGAAGTCGAGTTCACCGCGCTGGGCGGTTATCGTACCGGGGGCTGTGTTCGGCGCGGCCATGGTGGGCCTCACCATCTATCGGATCCTGCGTGCCTCGGGCGATGACCCCGTGAAGGCAGCGGTGTTCTTGGGCAGTCTGATTGTTGCCTTGGGCGTGGTGGCTGCCATCGTGGTGCTTGCGTATCGTGCCGCGTCGACATCGACCCAGCGCCTGCTGACAGTGCTGGAAGAGAACCACCACGGCCAGGCGTTCGCTATCTTGAAAACCGAGGGTCTGCAAGCAGATGTA
>NZ_JPRS01000121.1 GCF_000738085.1 Cryobacterium sp. MLB-32 | reverse complement strand
TTCACCGTGGGCATGCTCGGGCTGAGCCTGATCGTGCCGCTGCGTCTCTACGGCAGGATCCAGGGGATCGTGACCCTGATCGTCTCGTTCCTCTGGATCATCATGTGTTTCCTGTTGCTGATCGTGGGATTGATTCAGCTGTTTCTGATGATCGGCCTTCTGGTGGCCATTCCATTCGGCACCGTTGTCTACGTCGCTATCTGGGGCTCGTTCCCGGTGGGAGCCGCCGCCGCGGTGCTCGGTGCTGTTTTATTGCTCAAGATCGTCTTCGGCGTGCTCCTGGTGGTCGCGCAGCCGCGTTTTCTCCGCGTCAAGGGACTCGTGATCCTCGTGCTGCTGTCGGTCGTTCTGCAACTCGTCCTGGGTTTCATTCACGGGTTCCTGCCCGGTGTCGTCGTCTCCATCGGGGACCAGTTCTGGGCCCTGGTCACCGGCGTCGTCGCCCTCATCTGGGCGCTGATCATGCTGATCGTGTCGATTCCCGCCATCGTCAACGCGATCAAGGCCAGCGGATCCGTCACTGATTGATGTTCATCCCCTGGAGGTTGGGCAAAATCTGGCCCGTATCAAACTTCTCGGTGAACTGATTCTGGTCGAAGAAGACGCAGGCCGACGGATTGACGATGCAGAAGTTGTCGACGATCACGCCGCCGCCATCGGTGGCCTGCGGAGCGACGTACTCGAAGATCGCCACCCCGAGTTGCTTTCCGTCGCTCTCGACGACCAGAGGCAC
>NZ_JPRS01000120.1 GCF_000738085.1 Cryobacterium sp. MLB-32 | reverse complement strand
TGCTTCTACATTGAGCCACGGGGTGTAGAGGGACTTAAACGAAGGCTGGGCCTGTCGGAGTAGATGCCAGTGGCAAATTCCGGGGCCGAGAAAGCGATTTCACTGGATACACCCGTAGAAGGCATATGACCACAACAGTGGACCGGGGTTCAATTCCCCGCATCTCCACAAACGGATGGTTGTCACACGCAGTTGAGTGTTTCGTTCACACGACAGGCCGCCCGAGAGGGCGGCCTGTCGTGTATCCGGGTCGTTGATCTTGGGGATCCATCGCAGGGAACGGGCCTTCTGGCGCGCACCCCACGATGATAATGTGGCGCCAGACGACGTTCCCGGAGAGGAACTCAATGGCTGCGAAGTTGTGGCGCGGATGGGTGCCGGGAATCGACACCGCCCTGAGTTATCAACGCAGCTGGCTGGTTTCTGATATCCGCGCGGGGATCGTGCTGACGACGCTGCTCATACCCGTCGGAATCGGCTATGCGGAGGTGGCCGGTCTGCCGCCAGAGGCCGGGCTGTATGCCACGATCATTCCCGCTTTCGCTTACGCCGTCTTCGGCCCGTCGCGCATTCTGGTTCTGGGCCCCGATTCCGCCCTGGCGCCGATCATCGCCGTGGCCATCATGCCGCTCGCGCTGGGCGACAGTGCGCGCGCGGTGGCCCTCGCCGGCCTGCTCGCGATCATGGTGGGCCTGATTCTGCTGGTCGGCGGTGTGCTACGCCTCGGGTTCGTCACGGATCTGCTGTCGAAGCCCATTCGGGTGGGCTACCTCAATGCACTTGGCCTGCTGGTGATTATTTCCCAGGTCCCCGCTCTTCTGGGTTTCTCGGTAAAGACCGAGTCCCCGTTTACCGGTGTCGTCGGCATCGTCGGGGGGATCGGGGCCGGCAAGGTGGATCTGCCCGCGACGCTGATCGGGCTCGGCTCGCTCGTTGTGATCATTGTGCTGTCCTGGCGACGATCACGCGTTCCGGGGGTCCTCGCGGCGGTGGTCGGTTCGATGCTGCTGACTGCGATTCTCGGCCTGCAGAACGATGTGCCCGTCGTCGGCGCCATGCCTCGTGGCTTTCCCGCACCGGCCCTCGGGTCGCTGCAGTGGGCGGATGTTGCTGCCCTTGTGCTGCCCGCCTTCGGTATCGCTCTCATCGCCTTCGCGGACACCGCGGTTCTCTCGCGCACGTTCGCCGCACGGCGAGGCGAGAACGTCAGCGGCAGCCGGGAAATGTCCGCGATCGGCCTGTCCAACATCGCGGGCGGGCTGTTCGGAGGATTTCCGGTTTCTGCTTCGTCGTCCCGTACGCCCGTCGCGGAGCGGGCGGGGGCCCAATCACAGTTGACGACGGTCGTGGGTGCCCTGCTCATCGTCGTCTTCATGTTGTTCGCCCCGGGGTTGACGGCGTACCTGCCCTCGGCCGCTATTGCCGCGGTGGTGATCGTCGCCGCGGCCGGTCTTGTGGACGTGAGGGGATTCCTCGCCCTCCTGAAGATGAGCACGAGCGATGCGTTGTTGTCTCTGGCGTCGTTCATCGCTGTGCTGGTGGTGGGGGTGATCGAGGGCATCGGGGTGGCAATCATCCTGTCCCTGGGGGCGTTCGTCAGCCACGCCTGGCGGCCCTATCGCGCGGAGCTCGGCCGCGTCCGTGGCCTGCGCGGGTATCACGATCTCTCGCGGCACCCGGAGGGCGAGCGGCTGACCGGGATCGTGATCGTGCGCTTCGACGCGCCGCTGTTCTTCGCCAACGGAGGCATCTTCGACGACTACATTCGGGCGACCGTCACCGCCGCCGGCGACGACATTCACACGGTGATCCTGGCGGCGGAGCCCATCACCGAGATCGACACGACCGCGGTGGAGGAACTGATTGAACTCGATGACTTTCTGGCCTCCCGGGGCATCCGATTCATCTTCGCCGAGATGAAGGGCCCGGTGAAAGACACCCTCAGGGAGTACGGCCTGGGCACCCGATTCCCGCCGGAGCGATTCGCCAGCACTGTGGGAACGGCGGTGGATGAAGCCACCGGTACCCTGCGCGGGGACCCCGACGGAACCCGCTGGGATGACGATGGTGATGGTGATGGTGATGGTGATAGCGATGGACGCGGGGGTGTGGATCGGGGCGAGATCTGATGATCGGCCGGCGACCGCCGCCTAATCGGGGCGGCGAAAGGCCTTCCACGCCGCCTGGAAGCGGGCTTCGGCATCCGCTCCCCGAGCCTCCTCCTTGGCGTGCAGGCGACCATAGGTGAAGGTGTTTTCGCCGTGCAGATAGGCTTCGACCGCGCTGCGGTGCAGGAGCAGATCCCGGGCGATCACGCTGTCCTGGTGCTCGCCCAGGATCGTCTGCAGGCTCTGGGCACTCGCCGCGAGACGGCGGGAACTTTTGCGCGCGATGGGCAGGGCTGTTTCGGCCGCGTAGCGCAGGCGTTTCGCGCGTTTGCGTACCGTGTGCAGGGCCAGGTCGTGCTCCTGACCCTCAGCGGCATCCGGCAGCGCACGCACGGCAGCTCGAAGTGCCTTCCAATCCTGCTCCAGCAGGGTGGGCACAAGCTTTCTCGCCGATCCGTACGCGAGGTTCGTGAAGCGTGGAGAGACGAGCCAGGCGCCGAGATCGTCGAGAAGTCGGAAGTATCGAGCGTGATCGAGAACAGCGAGGAGCGCCTGCCGAGCCGCCGAGCTCTCTACGGCGAATTGGCCGGCCAACCGCTCGACCACCGGGCCGAGCAGCAGCTGCGTGGGTTCTGCCTTGACGAGCGTGCTGAGGCGGTCCTGTTGCACGTGTTCGTCGCGCGAGTCACCGAGAACGCCGGCAAGCCAGCGCAACTCGTGCCGCAGATGGGCGGTCCCCGCCTCGTCGGAGAGCAGGTCGCCGTAGGTGGCGAGGGCCGATCGCAAGCGCCGCGTTGCCACGCGCATCTTATGCACGGCATCCGGCTCGTCATCGCGCACGCGCGGGTCCTGTGTCACGAGAACGTTGATCTGCTCGTGCGCGTAGGCCAGCAGCACCGTGGCGACCGCACCGGATCCGGTGGCCACGGGAGCGGGGGCGGGCTCGGCCGGGAATTGATCGCCGAGGGCTCGTGCGAGCTTCGAGGCGTGAGCTGAGGGGCAGATGCCGATGGACTGGAAGATCTGCCGACCGGCCGCGAGCAGTCCCCGTGACCCATCGATCAATTCGAATTCCCACTCGCGCCAGGTCGAGTGCGCGGGCTCCGGCACCAGTCGGTCGGCCTCGACGCGGTCGTCGCAGACGTCGGCAAGCGCCTCACCGTCCACCCCGCGTAGGCGATGCACGATGCGGCGGGTACGCAGCAGCGCGACCGCCACAAGGGGGCGGTCGCGCACGTGAACTCGGACGAGTCGAGCGAGGGCTTCCGGAACGACGTCGGACTCCCCAGCGAGTGGGGCGTGCACCTCCTGGCGCTCGGTGGCACCGATCGGCAGCTTGAGGTGCCAGCCGGCGTCGTCACCGCCCGCCCGCCGTCGCAATGTCACATGGTGCGCCGCGAGCACGAGGTCGTGTGTATCGAAGTACACGGCCTCGAGGTGGTGTTCGAGGGGGTGTTCGACCGTATCGACCCCGGGCAGATCGTGCAACCGCGGCAACTCCGTTGAGTCGTCGACGTCAAACTTCAGTTCAATCTCACGGTACCTCGATGTGTCCACACCGTCACCTTATCGCCGAGGGCGGGAGATGCGAGGTTCACGGGCCGAGTTTTAGGAGTCCTCGCCGGCGAGCCACAGGTCGGGGCCGAAGACCTCGTAGTGGATGCGCTGGGCGGGTACGCCCGAGGCGAGAGCCTGCGAGCGGATCGTGCGCATGAACGGCAGCGGCCCGCACAGGTACATGGACGCGTTCTTCGGCAGGGTGATGCCGTCAAGGGACATATTTCCCTCGTGGGAATCCTCGGCGGGATCCTTCAGCCACAGCTGCATGGTGGCCGAACTCAGGTGGGCGACATCGGTACGCATCTGGTCGCGCAGCGCCCAGCGGTCGAGGGTATTCTCGGCGTGCAGCACGAGTACTTCACGCGCGGAGTCGGCATCCGCGAGGGACCGGAGGATCGAAGCGCTCGGGGTGCAGCCGATTCCGGCCGAGGCCAGGATGAGCGGACCGTCCTCGTCGTCGAGCGTGACGTCGCCGCACGGGTGCGACAGGGTCAACTGGTCACCGACCTGCACATCACGGTGCAGGGCAGGGGAGACTTCGCCGTCGGCGTCGAGACGAGTGGTGAAGACACGGACATCGCTGCCTGTTCCCGCGGAAAGCGTGTACTGGCGCACCTGCCGGATGCCATCCGGCATCATCACCGTGACGCCCACGTACTGGCCGGGCTTCGCATCGGACACGGGGGTGTCGTCGGCGGGAAGCAGCGTGAAAGTCATGGAATCGGCTCCGGCCTTCTCTTTCGTCACAACGGTCCAGGGGGCAAGTGCCTGGTCGCTCGCGAGGCCCGCGTACAGTCCGTTCTCCTGCTTGATCAGCGCGTGGGCCATCAGCCAGTAAACCTCTGTCCAGGCGTCGGCGATGTCGGCGGAGATAACGTCGCTGAGTTCATCGGCGATGGCCTCGAAGAGATATTTGTAGACGATGTCGTATTGCTCCGGCCGAATGCCGAGGGAGACGTGCTTGTGGGCGATGCGGGAAAGCATGATCTCGGGCGCGCTGTCGGGATTCTTCACGAGGTGCGTGGCGAACATGGCGACGCTGGCGGCGAGGGCCTGCTGCTGGGTGCCGTTCTTCTGGTTGGACCGGCTGAACAGCCCGTCGAACAACTCAGGGTGGGCCGTGAGCATGCGGTGGTAGAAATTCCTCGCGATGGCGGGCATCCGCTCGCCGACCGTGGGGAGAGTGGCTTCGATGATGGGGACGGACTGAACCGAAAGCATATGAACTCCTTGATTGTGGGGACAATCCCAAAAGTAGCATTTGATATGCGTGTATTCGCGGCTTTTTCTACAAAGCGTAGAAATCAGGGTCTTAAGGCCCGGTTTGAGTCCGGGACAAGGTCAGCGGCACGGGGCCGGGCCGGCGGCCGGGCGCCATGGAGGTGATCGTGAGGTCGTCGAGTTGCGCGTAGAAGGCCTCCCTGGCCTGTCTCAGCGCGCCTCGTAGTCCGCAGCCCACGAGAAGAGGGCAGGGGCCGTCGTGTGTTTCGCAGCCCGCGAGGTCGGGTCGATCATCGAGCTGGCGCAGAAGCCAGCCGACGGTCGCGGTGCGTCCGGCCGGGCTGATGCGCACTCCGCCGCTCCTGCCGCGTTCCACCTCGACGAGCCCGAGCGCCCGCACTCGCATGACGGCCTTGCTCACGTGGTTGTAGGGCGTGCCGACGCGCTCCGCGATCACACGGCTCGTGAGGAGGTCGGGTTCGGCTGTGAGCAGCATGACCACCCGCAGGCAGACATCCGAAAATGCAGTGATTCGCATGTCTTCAGAATAGGCGTGAGCTCCGGAGCCCGGTGAATGCGGGAGAATGGGGCAAGTGACAATGGACTCAGCGGCGATCTTCGAGGTGATCCGCTTCGTCGACCTCGCGGGCGTGCTCGCCAACGCCGTTTTGGGTGGTGTGGCAGCGCGGTCAGCTCGTCTCGACATCGTGGGCTTCGTCGTGCTCGCCATCATGTCAGGCCTCGGCGGCGGCATCATTCGGGACACTCTGTTGCAGCAGGGGCCGCCCGCGGCGCTCACTGACTCGGCATACCTCATCACCGCGGTGCTCGGCGGGGTCATTGCCTATTTCGTGACGTTCAATGGTCGCTGGTCGAGGCGGGTGCTCGTTCTTCTTGATGCGCTCGCCGTGGGCTGTTGGTCGGCCGTGGGCGCACAGAAGGCACTCGAGGCGGACCTGGGCTGGATGCCCGCCATTCTCCTCGGCATCATCACCGCGGTGGGCGGTGGCATGGTTCGGGACATCATGCTGCTCAAGGTACCCACGATCTTCGGTGGCAACACCCTCTACGCCACGAGTGCGGTGCTCGCGAGTACCGAAATGGTGATCCTGAGCAAGCTTGGCTACGTCGCTCTGGGAACCGCCGTGGCGATTCTGAGCGGCGCCGTGCTGTCGTTGCTGGCCCGGCGCTACGGCTGGGTGCTGCCGACCGGTTATGCCCTCCGGATTCCCAAACCGATCTTCCTGATCAACCCGCGTGTCTGGCGCGAGCGGCGCCGAAGCGCACGCGACGCTCGGAGACGCCCGGACGTCGACTAAGTCGAGCAGTTCCTCGGCGGGCAGAGTTCTAGCTCGGTGGTCGGATGGGGCGTCGGCTGGGAGTGTTGGCGCGGTGGCTGGCGGCGGGTCGCCAGGTGCGGGTCGGGTCGAAGAGGCTTGGATCGAGCCTGTCGAGATCACCGGGCCGCGTACTTCGGGTCGGCCGCGCACCATCCGGATCTCCCACCCGGAGGTGTCGATCGTCGCGTGGTGGTACCAACACAAGAGACATCCATTGTCTATGTCTGTATTTCCGTGGTGCTGCCACGGGAGGATGTGGTGCACCTCGCACCACGCTGCGATCGCCCGCCGCTGGCCCGGGGTGAAGAACCGCGTCTTCTCGCCGAGGATCATGTTCTGAAAGCCGCCGGCGCACATTTTCTGCCGCACCGCCCCTTCCGTCTCCGGGGTGATCGCGCCGGTCGCCGACGCGACCAGCGCTCGTTCCACCCGGTCGAGGCCGTCCGGGGCGACCCGCCGGGCCAGGTGCTCCAGTGCCGTGACAATCACCTCGGCCGCGTCCACCCCGAGTTCCCCCGAGGCGAGCCCCTCGGCGACCGCCGGGTGCTGCACCGCAACTTCCTGCCCGAGCAGTCCGCGTCTACGTCGGACTCCAAGACGGCAGCGTTCCGGAGCTGATCTAGTCGGCGAGACGGCGCGCGGGTCCGGTGTCGATCCACTCGCGGTAGTGGCGTTCGATTCCTGCCGTGGCGTGGCCCCACTCGCTACCGGCGACGCGCTCCTGATGCGCGTGAAAGTCGGCTGCGTTCTCAAAGCGCTCCTCGACCTGCCACACCAGAGGATTGCTCGTCTCGGTGACATTGAACGAACGGCATCCTGCTTCGGCCCGGGTCAGAGCGCGGTGCAGCGGGAGGTGTTCCCGCACGGCGTTGGCTTGATGTCGGGTCCGGCAGACAAGCTGTCCGCTCAGGCACACCTCACCGACGACCAGGCTCTTTGTCATCCGGTAATTTGTGAGCCGCACACCGGCTCTCACCGGGTGTTGTTCTGCCTCGACCGTGAACCCGCAGCGTTCAAAGAAGGGCCGGGCCGTGATGCTGACGTCGGCACTGAGAGCCGTCAGCCGCTCCATCCGCGCGTGGGCCTCCACATGGGTGATCAGGTGCCGTGCAACCCCGCGTCGGAGGTGTCGCGGGGCGACGAACATCATGTCGATGTACCCGACGTCGTCCACGTCCGAGAAGCCTGCCAGGGCACCATCAACAGTCGCCACGTAGCTGTTCCGCCCCTGCATCGCGGTATGCCACGCCGGCAGCTCCCGCTCTTCGGGCCGCGCCCAGGCGTGTATCTGCTCGGGTGAGTAGTCGGCGGCCGCGGTCTCTGTGACGGCGGCCAGGAAGATCGCCAGCGTCTCCGCGGCATCCGCCTGACCGTACGAACGGATGACGATGGGTGGCGTATCCGCGCTTGTGTTCAACTCCACCTGACCAGCATCCCACCCGCCAGTGCTGAGCGATGAAAACGACCACGCGCGCATTGCCACGGACTCCGCCAATTTGGCACCTTGTGTTTCAGCGGCTGCCTGCCAGACTGGCACTGTCGTCCGGCCGAAACAGGTGGGAATTCGTTGAGGAGGATGGACAAATGCGGGGCAAAGGGGGGCTCGGCATCACGGCCTGAAATTCGGTTCGGGCCGTCGTCGCGGCGATGACGATTGCCGGCAGCACGGTTGCTGTGGCGGCATGCGCAACGCAACGAGTGGGCTGAGGGGCACGTGTGGGGCGCTTGTGGTGTGAGGCGCGGCCCATCCGCCCCTTAGCCACACTCGTTCAGATCTTTGACAGGAAAGAGAAGCATGATTTTCCATGAATTTGTCGGGCCCGAGGTTCCGGAGGGCGGGTTGGGTCCCCTCACGACAGGTGTGATCGCCTCAGGGGTCATGACGGCGGTCGGTGCCATCATGCTGGTGATTCTCTTCGTCCTCGTCGTCCGAATCTACTCAGCGGTTCGTCGGCTCGAGAAGAACCAACAGCTTGCGTCCGAAGACGAGGTGCGCCCGCACGTCTAAGGCCCCGGCGAACGCCGCTTGTCCGGGGACCGGCCTTCGACAACGTCTTCACGGCCAGCATCGCGAGTAACCGTTGGCAACGGTATCGGCTGTCGAGCTGGCTTGGTACCGTCAATTAGTCGCCGGCTGCCGAACCATCGTCACGGGCGCTCAGGGATTGAGTACGGCGAGGGTGGCCGCGTGCAGCAGCCCGTTGGTGGCCAGGGCGCTGCCGTGCCATACGCCGGGCTGACCCTCGACGGAGGTGAAGATCCCGCCGGCCTCCTGCACGATGGGCGCGAGAGCGGCCATATCGTAGGGCTTCAGGTCGAATTCACCGGCGATGTCCAGATGCCCTTCGGCGAGGAGCATGTACGACCACATGTCGCCGTACGCCCGAGTCCGCCAGACCTGACGCGAGAGACTCACGAGGGAATCGAGGTGCCCGGCCTGGTCCCATTGCTGGATGCTGTTGTAGCTGAGGGAGGCGTCGGCGAGGGCGTCGACGCCGGAGACGCGGAGTCTGGTCGGCGCGGCATCGGGCATCCGCTCGTCGCTCGCCCACGCGCCGCCGCCCACACTGGCCCACCAGCGCTTGCCGAGCGCGGGGGAGCTGACGACACCGAGCACCGGAACGCCGTCAACGGCGAGGGCAATCAGGGTGGCCCAGATCGGGATTCCCCTCATGAAGCCGGCGGTGCCGTCGATCGGGTCGATGATCCACTGGCGTTCGGTGGAGCCCTCGGTGCCGAACTCCTCGCCGAGAATTCCATCGCCGGGCCGGTGCTCCGCGAGCAGGGCGCGGATGGCCCGCTCGACGGCCTGATCGGCGTCCGTCACGGGGGTTCGATCGGGCTTCGTGGTCACGACGAGGTCAAGCGCGGTGAAGCGCACGCGGGAGATGGCGTCGGCCGCGTCAGCGAGGGCCCTGGCCAGTTCGAGATCGTCGGAAAGAAGGTAGGCAGGGGGCGCAATTCGAGGCTCGGTCACGCTCTCAAGGATAGTAATTCCGTGGGGTGACACGCGGGAGGCTGCTCGATTGGCGCCAAGCGCTTTTGTGGTGTTATTGTTGATCGTTCCCGCAGGTTGCCCTGCAGAAATAACATGCACCTCTAGCTCAATTGGCAGAGCAACTGACTCTTAATCAGTGGGTTCCCGGTTCAAGTCCGGGGGGGTGCACAGAAATATGGCGTCCTATCAGGGGTTTATCTCCCATGAAATGAAACTTGACTCCAAGTAGATATCCCAAACTCACGTGTTACTCACACGAATGCTTTGAGGCAGATACAGAAAAAGACCCCGTCCAACTGGACGGGGTCTTTTGTTTTGCCGTTTGGAATCAAGCCGTTAGTGCTTTCGGCATGAGGTTGTCGAGCGCGCCCGCACCTGCATCGTCGACCGTGTTGATG
>NZ_JPRS01000119.1 GCF_000738085.1 Cryobacterium sp. MLB-32 | reverse complement strand
ATCGACCAAAGCGAAGCACATGTCGGCAAGGGATTCCCTGTGCAATGGCGTGATGTGTGTCATGAAAATTCCTAGCCGATGCGTCGCGATAAGGCGAAACTTGCATCTCCACCCTGAAAATGGCTTATTGAAAGCAGGGTCCGGGCTTTCACGTACACAACATAGTAGTGCCGTTTGTTCGGATTTAGTTGGGAAATACCACGGAAGAACACCCTGACAGCCTGCACGCGCGTGCCAGAATCATGCCGCGCACGATGCAACGGTCCGGCGGCGTGTTCTGACCTCGGCAGGCCCCGGGAGCCGATGAGACTGGTTTCCGTAGTGGTAGCGGCACCCGGCACTGCGCACGTCGTCGTCGCCGTCGATCGTGTACACGAGGCGATGGTCATCCGATGCGACGTGACCACTCGCCCCGCCTAGTCTGAACATCAGGGACGGCGACGGAGGAGCGGCAGATGTATGACGTAGAGACGGTGGTTGTCGGCGGCGGGGCCATGGGATCGGCCACGGCCTGGCAGCTTGCCTCGCGCGGGCGATCGGTGACGCTGCTGGAGCGCTTCGAGCCCGGGCATCTGAACGGCGCCTCCCACGGCGCCTCGCGCAACTTCAACACCGCGTACGCCGACCCCACCTACGTGGGCATGCTCGCCGAGTCGCTCACTCTCTGGCGTGCGCTCGAAGCTGAGTCGGCCGCCTCACTGCTGCACCAGGTGGGCGTGGTCAACCACGGACCGAACCCGGCCTTCGACGCGATGGCCGCCGCCCGTGCGCGGGTGGGGTTCATGTCGGAGTTTCTCACGCCGGAGGCCGCATCGGAACGGTGGCCCGGCATCCGCTTCGACGGGCGTGTGCTGCACGCCCCCGAGGCGGGGCGGCTGAACGCCGACGCGGCCGTCACGGCCCTGCAGGCGCGGGCTTCGGTCGCCGGCGCGACGTGCGACACGGCACCGCGGTGCGGCGCATCGAGGTGGTCGACGACGAGAACGTACGCGTGATCACCGACACTGAGGTGATTCGCTGCCGGCGTGTGGTGGTCACTGTGGGCGCCTGGACCACCCGGCTGCTCGGCGGCGTGCTGAGCCTGCCGAGTCTGGTGGTCACGCAGGAGCAGCCGGCGCACTTCGCGCTGGCCGACCCGTCGGCGGATGCCGCCCGCCGCGCGGCCACCGAGTGGCCCGGGTTCAACCACGCGTATGACGCGACGCAGGCGCGGTACGACTACTGGTACACGCCGGTCTACGGCATGTACACGCCGGGGCAGGGCGTGAAGGCGGGCTGGCACGGCTCGGGGCCGGCAACCGACCCCGACGCGCGCTCGTTCACGCCGGAACCCGCGCAGTTGGCCGCGCTGCAGCGCTACGTGCGCGAGTGGCTGCCCGGAGCGGATGCCGACGTGCTCGAACCGGTGAGCTGCACGTATACGACCACGGCGAACGAGAACTTCGTGCTGGACCGGGTGGGCCCGGTGGTGGTGGGCGCGGGGTTCAGCGGCCACGGCTTCAAGTTCACGCCGGCCGTCGGGCGGGTGCTCGCCGACCTGGCCACGACGGACCTGCCGGGGCCCGCCCTCTTCGCCCTAACCCTCTCGCTGGTCGAGGCGCGACGAAGGAGCGATCGAGACCTCGCACGGTGATTCTCGGACTTGGCTGGGGAGGGATATCTCGCGGGGTCTCGATCGCTCGTGCCTCGCGCCTCGACCAGCAGTCGCCGTCGCTGGTCGAGGCGCGACGAAGGAGTGATCGAGACCTGGTGACCGGGTCTGCGGTTCGGCTCGCGGGGTCTCGATCGCTCGTGCCTCGCGCCTCGACCGGCGGTTGCCGTCGCTGGTCGAGGCGCGACGAAGGAGCGATCGAGACCTGGTGACCGGGTCTGCGGTTCGGCTTGCGCGGTCTCGATCGCTCGTGCCTCGCGCCTCGACCGGCGGGGTGCCCGGCGGTCGGGGCCCAGCCATTACTCGTCGGGGCCGGTGAGTGGCCCGGTGGAGGGCGCGATGAATCGCGGCTCCAGGTCGGGTTGCCACTCGAACGCGTCGAAGGGGAACATGGGGCGGCGAAGATGCTGGTGCCCGAGGCGGGCGAGGTCCTGATCCACTCCGCCGGGGGTGAGGGCGAGCCGCCAGTCGGCGCTCATCTCGAACAGTTCCGGTTCGAGGTACCCGATCTTCACGACCACGACATCCGCCGATCGCGGCTGCAGGCCGAGCCGCGTGAAGTCTGCCTCGAGATGGTACGGCTTGCGCCGCGTGGTCACGATCACATGCACCCCGCCCACCTGAATGACAACCTCGGTGCCGGCATCCTCGTCGCCGTGCCTGATGAAGCGCACCACGCCCTCCAGCAGCACCGGCCCGGCATGACGGCTGTCGATCTGCGCGCCGGCCTCAACACGCACCTGACCCCCGACGCCCGCCTCGACGGCGGCGGCCACGGCGGCCGGGTCGGGAATGGAAGCGTAGATCACCGTGACCGCGCCCACCCGCAACTCGGGGCGCTCCAGCAGCCGGGCGAGCCCCCAGGTCACGTCGCCGGCCCCGCCGGCGGTGGGGTTGTCGCCGGAATCACTGATGAAAAACGGGCGGGCCGGGCTGGCCAGCGCGGCGTCCAGACACTCGTCGAGGGAACCGGTCGGGGCAGCGAAGTCGAAGTCGTTCCGGCTGTCCCAATACGACCGGGCCAGCCGACGGGCACCGGATGCCACGGCTCCGGCGTCATCGCCGGTCACCACGGCCACGGCTCGGTTACGGGGCTCGTCCGCCCAGGCGTACCCCACCCAGAGTGCGGCATCGAGCACGCCCGCCATGGATTCCACCTCGGCGACCTGCGCGTACACGCCCCGGCCCGGTTCGACGCGGGTGCTGGTCTTCTCCCCGGCAAGGAGCACGGGGATGGGAACCCAGGCCTTCAGTGGGCGGCCAAGACCGGAGTCCAGACGATCGAGCAGGTTGCGCGCGGCCCGCTCATGGGTCTCGGCAGAATCCTCATGCGGCGCCAGGCGACCGCAGGTCACGAGGTCAAGCTGATGCACCAGACGACGGGAGACGTTGCCGTGCAGGTCCATCGATGCCGACACGAGCACATCCGGCCCGATGACCGCACGAATGGCCTCGAGCAGATGCGCCTCCGGGTCGGCCAGCCCCTGCACGCTCATCGCGCCGTGGATGTCGAGGTACAGCCCGTCGAGCGGCCCCACGTCGGCCAGCCGAGTGAGAATCTCCGCCGTGAGCCGGTCGTAGGCCTCGCGCGTCACCGCTCCGCCGGCGAGCGCCGTTGCCACCAGGGTGGGCAGCCAGTCCGCTCGGGCGCGGAGCGGAGATCCGGGGGCCAACCACTCGTGGTCGTCGAGCACCTCCGAGCCGCGGAGGGTGCGGAACGCTTCGATGTTCGTGGTGGCCGGCGAAAAGGTGCTCGACTCGGTACCCAGACCGGCGATGGCGACTCGAAATCTGCGACGCGGTGACATGTGTGCTCGCTTTCGTGAAGGGTACGGGGGCGGGGTTAGGCCGGTGCGCCCAGCTGTGCGGAGAATTCGGCGGCCACACGAGCGGCCAATGCCCCCGCCTCGTGCAGGTGTGAGCCCATGCGGGTCTTCGGTGCGCTCACGTTGATGGCGGCAATGATGTTGCCGCGAAAATCGAAAACCGGCGCGGAGACACCCACCACGCCCTTCTCGAACTCTTCGTCGACCGTGGCATAGCCGCGGCGTCGAATGAGCGCCACCTGGCGTTTCAGGCTGGCGAAGTCGGTGACGAGGGGAACGCCGTCGGCCTCGCGAGCCGTGGCATCCGCGGTGTCGGTGCGCAGCAGGAGCGGCGTAACCGGGCTGGTGACCGGTTCGTCGTGGCCGTGCGCATCGTACCAGCGCCGAAGATCGTCTTCGGCCCAGTCGCTCACGAGCACCCGGCCCGACGAGGTGCGCCACGCGGCCGTGCTGACCCCCTCCCAGCCGAGTCCGCGAAACGCGTACTCGCTCAGTTCGCTCGCGAGGGTGAGCACATTGCCGCCACGCAACACGCAGAGGTGCGTGGTCTCGTGGGTCGCCGTGACCATGCGACGAAGATACGGCACGGAGGCTCGCACCAGGCGCGACTCCAGGGTGCGGGCCGCGAGGGCGTACAGCTGGTAGCCGAGGCGATAGTTCTGGGTGGCCTCATCGCGTGACACCAGGCCGAACTCGGCGAGGGTCGCCAGGGTGCGCGAGATCAGCCCCTTGTCGCGCCCGGCGAGCTCGGCCACGCGCAGCACCCCGAGCCCGCCAGCGGCCTCACATTCGGGGGAGCCCAGTATCTCCAATATCTCCAGGTCGCGGCGCAAACCGGCGGAATTTCGCCGCGGAACGGCCTTCGGCGCTCGGGAATCGGCAGCGGACATGTCGGTGGTCATGCCTGCAGACTAAGTCATGGTTGCCATATGCACAATCCCTGTTGTGCAAAAAGCAACGATCTCATAGTCTCTTGTCTAATCCCCCTGTCGCTTCGCTCGAAGCGGCAGATCACACAATGACGAGTGAAGGAGGGCGCGCCCGTGACCCTGGACCTCAACGGACTACTGACGTTTTGGGCACGCCGGTGGGACGACATCCTGGAGCTGCTCGGCGAGCACCTCCTCGTGGTGGCCATCTCCCTGCTGATCGCCATGGTGGTCGGCATCGGCGTGGGCATGCTGGTGTGGAACAAGCCCCTGCCACGGTCCGTGGTGATCGCCGCAGCCGGGGTGGCCCTCACCATCCCGTCGCTCGCCCTGCTCGCCCTCCTGATTCCCCCGTTCGGCCTCGGCTGGACCCCCACCCTGATCGCCCTCGTGATGTACTCGCTGCTGCCGATCGTGCGCAACACCGTGGTGGGACTGCGCGAGGTGCCGCCGGCGATCATGGAATCCGCCCTCGGCATGGGCATGACGCCGTTCGCCGTGCTGCTGCGCGTGCAGCTGCCGATGGCCTGGCCCATCATCCTCACCGGGGTGCGCGTGGCCGCACAGCTCACCATCGGCGTCGCTGCCATCGCCGCCTACGTGGCGGGGCCCGGCCTCGGGCAATTCATCTTCCAGGGCCTCAGCTCGCTCGGCTCCAAGAACGCCCTCAACTTCGCCCTCACCGGAACGCTCGGTGTCGTGCTCCTCGCCCTCGTCGTCGATGCCGCGTTTGTGGCCATCACCCGAACCACCACATCAAAGGGACTCCGTGCCTAAGCAACTCAACACCGCACTCATCCAGATCTCCGGCAAGACCAGCGGAGCCCTCATCGAGCTCAACAACGTGACCAAGCAGTACCCCAACCAGGCCGTCGCGGCGGTGGAGAGCTTCTCCATGACCGTGCAGCCCGGCGAACTGGTGATGTTCGTGGGGCCGAGCGGATGCGGCAAGACCACGACCATGAAAATGATCAACCGCATCATCGAACCCACGAGCGGGTCGATCTCCATCGACGGCCGTGACGTGCTCTCGCTCAACCCGAGCGAGCTGCGCCGGCACATCGGCTACGTGATCCAGCAGATCGGGCTGTTTCCGCACATGACCATTGCGGAGAACATCAGCGTGGTACCCAAGCTGCTCGGCTGGAACAAGGCCAAGACCAACGACCGCGTCTACGAACTGCTCACGACCGTGGGTCTCGAACCCGAAGATTTCGCCAACCGTTACCCCAAGCAGCTCTCCGGCGGACAGCAGCAGCGCGTCGGTGTGGCCCGAGCGCTTGCCGCGGACCCACCCGTGATGCTGATGGACGAACCGTTCGGCGCCACCGACCCGATCACCCGCGAGAAGCTGCAGGCCGAGTTCCTGCGCCTGCAGGCGTCGATCGGCAAGACCATCATCTTCGTCACCCACGACTTCGATGAGGCAGTGCGGCTCGGCGACCGGATCGCCGTGCTGAGCAACCGCAGCCAGATCGAACAGTTCGACACGCCCGCCAACATCCTCACCAACCCCGCCAACGACTACGTCTCCTCCTTCATCGGGCTCGGCACCACCATCAAACGCCTCGTGCTGATCCCGGTGACCGAGGCTCGCCTCGGCCCCGCGAGCGCGGCCACCGGGGGACCGATCACCGTGCGCACGACCGACTCCCTGCGCGATGCCCTCGATGCCCTCGTGCTCACGGGGCTGCCCGCCCTGGCCGTGGTCGACGACCGCAACACGGTCGTCGGGTCGATCAGCATCGATCAGATCTCCGCGGTTCTCGGTACCGAGGTACCCACCTCGCCGCGGCCACGGAGGTGTGACCGTGGATTTTCCCACCGCCACCCGGGCGATCCCCACAGCGGTGCAGCGGCCGGCCACGCGGCGGAGCGAGATCTGGTCGGTCAAGAGATTCGTGACCCCGGCCGTCGTGCTGCTCGTGCTCGCCGCACTCTTGCTCTGGCTGTCCAGTCTCAGCCTCGACTCGATCGAGTCGCGCACCCTGAACGCCGACTACATCATCGCGCGGGTGCGCGAACACCTCGGCCTCACCGTGGTCGCCTCCGCACTGGTCGCCGTGCTGGCCATCCCCACCGGAATCATGCTCAGCCGCACGCGCTCCCGGGTGATCAAAGGGGTCGTGCTCGGCATCGCCAACGTGGGACAGGCCACGCCCGCCGTGGGCGTCATCATCTTGCTGGCCATCATGTGGCAGACCGGATACCTCACCGCCCTCGTGGGACTCGTGGTCTATTCGTTCCTGCCGGTGCTGCGCAACACGATGATCGGTCTGCAGCAGGTAGACGAGAACGTGCGCGAATCCGCGTACGGCATGGGCATGACCGCCAACCAGGTGCTGTTCCGCATCGAACTGCCCCTCGCGGTGCCCGTCATTCTCGCCGGCCTGCGCACGTCCCTCGTGTTCTGCGTGGGAGTGGCCACCATCGCCACCTTCATCAACGCCGGTGGCCTGGGCGACATGATCGTCAACGGACTCAAGCTGCAGCGCTACCCCGTGCTCGTCACCGGAGCCGTACTCGTCGCCTGTATCGCGCTTCTCATCGACTGGGTCGCCGCAACCGCCGAAGACGTGCTGCGTCCCCGCGGTACCTGAAACTCTCGCTCTTTCCCTTCCACCACAGCAGTTCCACCGATCCCTACGTTCAAGGAGCCACCATGAAAAAACCCACCGTCCTGTCGATTCTGGCCCTCACCGCCATCGGCGCCCTCGCGCTCACCGGCTGTTCCGCCGGAGCAACCACAGCGGCCGGAGCGCAGGGCGACGAGGTGGCCGGCCTCACCGGCACCGTCGGCGCCAAAGACTTCTCCGAGCAGTACATCCTCGCGTACCTCACCAGCGGGCTGCTCAACGCTCATGGCGCCGACACGGATGCCAACACCCAGGTCGTGGGCTCGGCCAACGTGCGCGCCGCCCTGGAGAGCGACGACTTCATGGGCTACTGGGAGTACACCGGAACGTCCTGGATCACCTACAACAACAACACCGTTCCGGTGCAGGGCGAAGAAGCCCAGTTCGCCGCCACGAAAGAGGCCGACGGCGCCAACGGCATCGCCTGGCTCGACCCGGCTCCGCTGAACAACACATACGCCTTCTCCATCCGCTCCGACAAGGCCAAGGAACTGGGCGTCACCTCGCTCAGCGACATTGCCAAGCTGCCGATCGCCGACCAGACGTTCTGCATCGAGAGCGAATTCTCCACCCGCGACGACGGCTGGCCCGGGCTGAAAGCCGCCTACGGCCTCGACGTGCCCGACTCCAACGTGGCCCTGCTCGACACCGGTGTGATCTACACCGCCACCCAGAAGGGCGACGACTGCAACTTCGGCGAGGTGTTCCAGACCGACGGCCGCATCAAGGCCCTCGACCTCGTGGTGATGAAAGACGACAAGCAGTTCTTCCCGGTGTACCAGGGCGCGTTCACCCTCAAGCAGACCACCCTCGACGAGCACCCCGGCATCGCCGAGGTGATGGCGCTGATGAGCGACAAGCTCACCACCGAGGAGATGCAGAAGCTCAACGCGCAGGCCGACGTCGACGGCGAAGACCCCGAAGACATCGCCAACGCCTGGCTCACCGAGCAGGGACTGATCTGATGACCCCGGCCCCTCACCCGACCCAGGCCCTGCAAATTGGCGAAAGCTTCATCGGCGACGGCGTCAACGCCGCCCACGTCAACACGGTTTTCGGTCACCGCGAGGGGCCGGCCGGCGTGGCCTGGGCGACCGCCCTCGCCACGCCGAGTGCAGGGCACGTGCCCTTCGTCACCGTGCTGCGCCCGTCGCTGCCCGTGAAACCGCTGACTCTGTTCGTCACCAAGGCCGCCCCGGCAACGGATGCCCACGGCCTGCTCATCTGGGGACCGGCCCAGGCCGGCATCGCCGCCGGCGTGGCCGAGGCGCTGGCCGACGGCACCATCTCCCTCGAACAGGCCGACAGCCACGTGGTCATCGCCGCCGTCTGGGTGAACCCCGGCGCCGACGACGCCGACACCGTGTACGCGAACAACCGACTCTCGGTGCATACCGCCCTCGTGAACGGCGCGGCCTCGCTGCCGTCGAGCGAGGCCGTGATCGCCGCCCGGGACAGCCCGTTCAACCCCTTCTACACCCCGCGACCGGCCGCCTCCCTGCAGGCCGCCACGACTGAGCACGGAGCCTCCGTATGAAGATCACGGCCATTCGCCTCACCCGGCTGAACCTGCCGCTCGATCCGCCGTTCTCGGCAGCCTGGGACCCGGTTCCGCGCCGTAACTTTCCGGCCACCCTGGTGCAGGTCGAAACGGACTCCGGCCTGATCGGCGTGGGCTCCGGCGACACGATGGACGGTTTCGAAGCGTACGAAGACCTGTTCATCGGCACCGACCCGCTGCAGATCCTCAACCAGGTGCGCCGGATCGAAACCATCAACTTTCACGGCGGCCGCTACTGGCCGCTCGAGGCGGCGCTCTGGGACATCATCGGCCAGGTCGCCGGGCTGCCGGTGAGCGTGCTCTTCGGCGGGGCTCGCGACCGCCTCACCGCCTACGCCTCCTGCGGCGAGCTCAAACCGCCGGCGGCCCGGGCCGAATCGGCGCTCGCCGCCCGCGAACGCGGCTTCAAGGCCATGAAGATCCGCATCGCCCGCGACCGCATCGACGAGGGCATCGCCGCCGTTCGCGCCACTCGCGAGGCCGTGGGCGACGACTTCGACCTCATGGTGGACCTCAACCAGATGTGGCGCATGAGCGGCGACATCGAGGCCGCCCTGCCGCTGGCCCGGGTGCGCCGCATCGCCGCGGAACTCAACGACCTCGGCGTGCTCTGGCTGGAAGAACCACTGCCGCAGGCCGACGTGATCGGCGCCCGGCGCATCCGCTCCGAAACCGGCATTCAGGTGGCCGCCGGCGAAATGGTGCGCAGCATGGGTGAGATGAACGCGCTGATCGAAGCGGATGCCTACGACATCTACCAGCCCGACGTGGTGCTCGCCGTAGGCATGTACCGGGCGCGGCAGGTGGCGGAATCCGCCAACCTGCGGCACCGGCTGTTCACCCCGCACACCTGGAGCAACGGGCTGGGCCTGCTGGCCAACCTGCACGTGGCCGCCGGCGTGGACGCCGGGCCGTACCTGGAGTTTCCCTACGACCCGCCCGGGTGGACGCCGGAACGCCGCGACTTTTTCATGACCCCGCTCGACGTCAACGCCACCGGCGAACTCGTGGTGCCCACCCTTCCGGGGCTCGGCGCGCAGATCGACTGGACCGCAGTAAAGAGGTACACCGTATGACCGACTGGATCTCCCAGGCCGCCGCCCTCACACCCGAAACCCGGCTGTTCATCGATGGCGACTTTCGGCCCGCCCGCGACGGCGCCACCTTCGACAGCTTCTCCCCGCGCGATGGCCGCCTGCTCGCCGCGGTGAGCGCCGCCGGCGAAGCGGATGTCGACGACGCCGTTCGCGCCGCCGCCCGCGCCTTCGACTCCGGTGTGTGGAGCCGTGCCGACCGCCGCGAGCGGGCCAGGGTGCTCACCCGGCTGAGCGAGCTGATGCTGGAGAACCTCGACGAGCTGGCCCTGCTCGAATCGATCGACTCCGGGCATCCGATCGGTGACGCCCGCCGGGTGGACGTGCCGCAGGCCGCGCGCACGGTGCGCTGGTACGCCGAGGCCATCGACAAGATCTACGACGAGATCGCGCCCACCCCGCAGAGCGCGCTCGCCCTGATCACCCGCGAACCGCTCGGCGTGGTGGGCGCCGTCGTGCCGTGGAACTACCCGCTCATCATCACCGCGTGGAAGATCGCCCCCGCGCTCGCCGCCGGCAACTCGGTCGTGCTCAAGCCGGCCGAACTGACCAGCCTGTCGGCGCTCAAACTCGCGCAGCTGGCCGCCGAGGCCGGCATTCCGGCCGGCGTGTTCAACGTGGTTCCGGGACTCGGCCCGGTGGCCGGTCAGGCGCTCGGCCGGCATCCGCTCGTGGACAAGATCACCTTCACCGGCTCACCCGCCGTGGGCCGCGGTTTTCTCGGCTACTCCGGCGAATCCAACGGCAAGCAGGTGGCCCTGGAGCTGGGCGGCAAATCCGCCAGGTGGTGCTTGCCGACACCGAAGACCTCGCCGCGTGCGCGGAATCGGTGGCCTGGGGCATCTTCTACAACGCCGGGCAGACCTGCCACGGCGGCAGCCGCCTCATTGTGGACGAACGCGTGCACGACGAACTTGTGGAGCGCGTGCTCGCCGTGGGCCGGTCGCTCGTGCTTGGCGACCCGCTCGACGAGGCCACCCAGATCGGCACGATCGCGAGCGAGAAGCAGCTCGAACGCGTGCTCGCGTACACCGACATCGCCGCCGCCGAGGGTGCCGTGGTGCACGGCGGGCGCCGGGTGCGGCCCGACGGCCTCGCCGACGGCTACTACGTGGAACCCACCGTGTTTGATCACGTGGACAACTCCGGGCGCATCGGCCAGGAAGAGATCTTCGGTCCGGCCCTGTCGGTCACCACGGTGCGCGGCGCGGCCGAGGCCGTGCGCGTGGCCAACGACAGCGCCTACGGCCTCGCCGCCAGCGTGTGGACCGGCAACATCACCACCGCCCACGCGGCCGCCCGCGAACTGCGCGCCGGAACCGTGTGGGTGAACACCTTCGACGCCTCCGACATCATCACCCCCTTCGGCGGCTTCAAGAACTCGGGCAGCGGCCGCGACCGGTCGCTGCACGCCTTCGACGCCTACACGGCGCTGAAGACCACCTGGATCAACCTGGGTTCCTCGCCGCTCACCGACGACTGACCCGTTCCGCACTGCCCGACTCACCCCACTGACTGAATTGAGAGAACTGATATGACCGCTACCCCGTCGACCCGCGTCGGCTTCATCGGCCTGGGCAACATGGGCTCCGGCATGACCCGTAACCTGCAGAAGGCCGGCTACGCGCTCGTCGTCAACGACATCCGTCGCGAATCGGCCGCCGAACTGCTGGCCAACGGTGCCGAATGGGCCGATACCCCCGCCGAGGTCGCCGCCCGGTCCGACGTGGTCATCACCATGCTGCCCACCCCCCGGCACGTCGACACCGTGGTGAACGGGAAGAACGGCATCCTGGCCGGAATAGCGGATGGCGGCTGCTGGATCGACATGTCCACCTCCGTTCCCGACGTGGCCAACGGCGTGCGGTTCGAGCACGCCGACCGCGGCCTGCGCATTCTGGACGCCCCGGTGAGCGGCATGTCGGTGGGAGCAGCCTCGGGCATGCTGCAGATCTTCGTGGGCGGATCCTCCGACGACTTCGAGTCGCTGCTGCCGATCTTCCAGGCGATGGGCGACCCGGAGCGCATCCTGCACGTGGGCGCGGCCGGCACCGGCTACGCCGTGAAACTCATGATCAACCAGCTCTGGTTCTCCCACCTCGTGGCCACCGCCGAGGTGCTCAGCATCGGCGTGAAGGCCGGCGTCGACCTCGGCGTGCTGCGCGCCTCGCTCATCGCCAGCCCCGCCAACAGCAACTTCGTGCAGCACGACGTTCTGTCGATCCTCGGCGAGGGTGACTACGACGAGGGTTTCTCCATCGCCCTGGCCTGCAAAGACCTCGGACTCTCCATCGACCTGGCCCGGTCGGTGGGTGTGCCCGCCGAACTCAGTGGCCTCGTCGAACAGATCTACCGCCGCGCCCGCGCCCAGTACGGCGACAGTGCCGGCGAGATGAGCCCGGTGCGACTCTACGAAGACCTCAGCGGCATCAACCTGCGTCTGAACGACTCCACGCCCGTGAGCCCCGCCGATGTGGTGGCCGCGGTGGCCGCCGCTGAGGAAGCCGCCGAAGTCTCGGCGAACGCGTCGGTCGCCGCGTCGGTGGCGGCATCCGCTGCTGCCGCCGCCGTGGCGTCATCGGTCAACGCCGAACTGGCCTCCGCATGAGCGCCCCCGGAACGGCCGCGCTCGCCGCGACCGGCCTCGCGCCGCTGCCCCGACCGCTCAGCGACATGTCGCTCGTGCTCGACCCGAAGCCGGTGGCGCACTTCGGCCGCGGCACCGTCACCGAGGTGGGCGTCATCACCGCGCAGAGCGGCGTGACGCACGCGCTCATCGTGACCGACCCGTTCCTGGCGGCCAGCCCGGTGGTCGCCGCCGTGCGCGCCGCTCTCGAAGGCGCTGGCCTCGCCGTCACCGTGTACGGCGGGGTGACACCCAACCCCACCACCACGTGCGTCGACGAGGGCAGCGACCTCGCCGCATCCGTGGGCGCCGACGGCATCGTGGCCGTGGGCGGTGGATCGTCGATGGACGCCGCGAAGGGCATCGCCCTAGGCGCCCTCAACCCACAGCGCGGAATCGACCTGGACTACCGCAGCACCTTCGCGCACCCGGCCCTGCCGATCGTGGCCGTGCCGACCACGGCGGGCACCGGCGCCGAGGTGAACGCCTTCGGCGTGATCACAGATGTGGTGAGCCACCGCAAGTTCTACGTGGGCCACGACAGCGCCCTCGCGCGCGCGGCCGTGCTCGACCCCGACCTCACCGTGGGCCTGCCCGCGGGAGCGACGGCGGCCACCGGAATGGATGCGCTCACCCACGCGTTGGAGTCGTACCTGTCGGTACGTGCCAACCCGTACAGCGACGGGATCGCGTTGCAGGTCATCTCGACCGTCGCCGAGTTTCTGCCGCGGGCCGTGGCGGACGGATCGGACATCGAGGCTCGCGCGGAACTGCTGCTGGCCAGCCACGTGGCCGGAGTCGGGTTTTCGCACACCGGCCTCGGCCTCGTGCACGGCATCGCGCATCCGCTCGGCGGCCAGTTCAACATTCCGCACGGCCTCGCCCTGTGCATCGTGATCGAGGGTGTGCTGCGCTTCAACCTGACCGCCCGCGCGGCGCGCATCGCCCGGGTGGGCTTCGCTCTGGGCGTGGGCGACACCGCTGCCACCGAGGCCGACAACGCGGAGAGCGCCATCCGGGCGATCGCGGCGCTCGCCACGAGTGTCGGCATGACCGGCCCGCTGGCCACATTCGGCGTGACCGAGGCCGACCTGGCCTCGCTGGCCGCCGACACGCTCGCCGACGCCGTCACCGTGAACAATCCCATTCAGCCCACCGTCGCCGACGTGGAGCGCATTCTGAAGGAGTCCCTGTGACGATCACCCCCGCCATTCCCACGCCGACCCTCGCACCCGTTGCGGGCGTCACCGCGGCCGACGAGCGCGCCCTGCTGGCGAGCATTCCCACCGGACTGTTCATCGGGGGCGAATGGCGGGCGGCGAGTGACGGAGGCACCTTCGACGTGTGCGATCCGTCAACGGGGGCCGTGCTGGTTCGCGTCGCCGACGCCACCCCGGAAGATGGGAGGGCGGCGCTGGCCGCAGCATCCGCTGCGCAGAAGGCCTGGGCGAAAACCCCGCCGCGTGTGCGGGCCGAGATTCTGCGCGCGGCGTTCGACGCCGTGACCGCCAGGGCCGACGACTTCGCCCTGCTCATGACGCTCGAGATGGGCAAACCGCTCGCCGAAGCCCGCGGCGAGGTGGCCTACGGCGCCGAATTTCTGCGCTGGTTCTCGGAAGAGACCGCGCGCGTCTCGGGTCGGTTCGCGGTTGCGCCCGACGGCCGCAGCCGACTGATGGTGACCAAGCGCCCCGTGGGGCCGTGCCTGTTCATTACGCCGTGGAACTTTCCGCTGGCGATGGCCACGCGCAAGATCGCCCCGGCCATCGCCGCGGGCTGCACGATGGTGCTCAAGCCTGCGGCGCTCACCCCGCTCAGCGCCCTGCTGTTCGCCCAGGTGTTGCACGAGTGCGGGCTGCCGGCCGGCGTGCTCAACGTCGTGCAGACCACGAGCGCCGGTGCGGTGACGGCGCCGCTCATCACCGACCCTCGGCTACGCAAGCTCTCGTTCACCGGGTCGACCCCGGTTGGCCGTGCCCTGCTGAAAAACGCCGCGGACCAGGTTCTGCGCGTGTCGATGGAGCTCGGCGGCAACGCTCCGTTCATCGTGTTCGAGGACGCAGACCTGAACGCCGCCGTCGATGGCGCGATGCTCGCCAAACTGCGCAATGGCGGCGAGGCCTGCACCGCGGCAAACCGGATCCTGGTGCACGAGTCGATTGCGGGAGAGTTCACCGCCCGGCTCGTGGAGCGGATGCGCGCGCACACCGTCGGTCGCGGCACCGAACCGGGCACGCTGCTCGGCCCGCTCGTGGACGAGGCCACCCGAGCCAAGGTGCACGAACTCGTCACCGACGCCCAGGCGGCGGGCGCTCACCTTGCCCTCGGGGGACGCTACGTGGACGGGCCCGGGTACTTCTACGAACCGACCGTGCTCACGGATGTTCCCGGTGCGGCGCGCATCCTCCGTGAAGAGGTATTCGGCCCCGTCGCACCGATCTCGACCTTCGCCACCGAAGAGGAGGCCATCGCCCTGGCCAACGACACCGAGTTCGGTCTGGTGGCGTACGTGTTCACGCTCGATCTCAACCGCGCGTTGCGGCTGTCGGAAGAACTCGACGTGGGCATGCTCGGGGTGAACACGGGAATCGTCTCCAATCCCGCCGCTCCGTTCGGCGGTGTCAAGCAGTCTGGTCTCGGCCGGGAAGGCGGATTCGAGGGTATCGAGGAATATCTGGAGACCCGCTACGTGGGCATCGCCGACCCCTTCGCCTCCGCGCACTGACCCTCGCTCCCGCCCCCGCTCAGCGGGGTGCGGGAGCCCGACGGTTACGCGTGCTTTCTGAAAGCGATGACCACGGGGACGAATGCGAAGACAGCAGCCCCGAGCACCCAGGAGCCCCAGTTGGGCAGGGCTGGCGGGGCTCCCTCGGGAGCGGCCAGATTGGCGCTGACCATCCAGATGATGACGCAGAAGCTGCCGACGAGGCCGGTCACCAGCAGCACGATTCTGGGCGGGGCATCCGCTGCGGGGGTGAGGCCCGCGACGAACCCGAACACCCCGGCCACGAAGGCGGTCACGGCCGTGAACCCCACAAAGAACCACGTCGGTTGCGTCGTGGCGACCTCCCCGCCCGACCACTGCGCGGGAAGAGCGCTGGGGAGCACGTCTCGCCACAGCAACCACGTCGTGAGGATGACGACCACCGGCACGAGCGTGAGCACCCCGGCCGTGACGAAGCGGGCACTGCGCGGCTTCTGGACAGTCGCAGGCATGGTCTGATCCCTTCCGGTAACGCGACTCAGCCCTGTAAACACCTGTCGCGAAGGGGCTTGGGAGCTCGGTGAGCGCCCACCCAGCGTACTGTGCGACCTTATCGGGGGCAGTTCTCCTCGAGGAGGCGCGGCATGGTCGTGCCTGGTCGCCCAACCTGAGCGTGCCCCCAATCCGAGTACCAGACTCGACGTTGCGATCTCCCCGACACTGGATGAGTTCGGCGCTCCTTCACCGACGCGATGCCGTCGGTGGAGTATGGATGGGGGGCATCCGCAGCGAACGCCCGCGCACGAAGGCAGAATATCTGAGACAAGCTCACGGGCCTGTCACAGCGCGCGACCGCGCCGGGAGAACCGGAGATTCGGGCTAACTTAGACCGACTGCCGGGGCAACGAGTCGCCAAATATGGGGGGTGCGACGGTGCCTGGGCGCCCGACGCCGCGGCGGCAATCGACCGGCCTGTCGGGTGGCCCCAGCATGCACAGGTCTACTGGATAACAGCTGAGAACGTCCCTATGCTGACGACAGCTTCAGTCGAAGCGAGCCAGTGTCGGCGAAAGCATCACACCAATCCCAGGGGGACCACTATGGCAAAAAAGGCCTTCGCCGCGATCGTTCTTGCGATCCTGGCTATTTTCGCAGTTCCGTCTGCAGCGAGCGCTGCCGGCTACGTTCCGGTCATCAACATCACCATCACCGGAACCGCCATCCCGGGTGCCACCGTCAACATCATTTTCAACACCGGTTCCTTCACCCCGGGTGAGACCGTGGCATTCGGCGTCAACGGCGCCGATACCGCCACCCTCGGCAGCGTCAAGGCCGCCACCGTCACCACCACCAAGGTGGCATCCGCCCAGGGTGCAACCAGCCTCGCGGTCACCCTGCCCAAGAACGCAACGGGATCGTACAACGTGACCGCTACCGGCCTCACCTCCGGCGTCGTCGGCACGGCGACCATCACCACCATCGCCGCTGACGGCGTGAGCAACACCGGCCTGGCCAGCACCGGATACGAGGCACCCGTGCTTCTCATCTGGAGCGCAGCCGGCGCACTGCTGCTCGGCCTCTCACTGATCGTCGTTCTCATGATCGTTCGTCGCCAGCGCGCAACTGCGTAGCACTCTCCGGGTGGCTTCTTCCGACACTGTCGAGGTCGCTAAGAGTTCATGAACAGGACGCAGGGCCCCGGGCACATGCTCGGGGCCCTGCTGTGCGCCCGGTGGAACCAACCGGCGCGCCGACCGGCCGGGCACCGTCGGCACCACCACCCGCACCACGGCGACAGGGGCGCACTCCGCGCCGATAGGCTCGACGCATGGGGAAAGAAAGTATGAAGATATCGGTCATCGGTTGCGGCTACCTGGGTGCCGTGCACGCGTCCGCCATGGCGGAGCTCGGGCACGAGGTCATCGGCATTGACGTAGACGCCGCCAAGATCGCGCACCTCGCAGAAGGACGCCCACCGTTCTTCGAGCCTGGGCTGCCCGAGGTGCTCACCTCCGCGATGGCCTCAGGCCGTCTGCGGTTCAGTTCCGACATCGCGGATGCCGCGGGCGCGCAGGTGCACTTCATCGCCGTGGGCACCCCGCAGAAGCCCGGCAGCTACGCCGCGGACCTCACCTACGTGGATGCCGCGGTCGACTCCCTGCTGCCCTACCTCAACCCGGGCGACCTCGTCGTGGGTAAGAGCACCGTGCCGGTCGGCACCGCAGCCCGGCTCGCCGCCGTGGTGGAGGCATCCGGCAGTGGCGCCTCGCTGGCCTGGAACCCCGAGTTTTTGCGTGAGGGCTTTGCCGTGCAAGACACCATCAGCCCCGACCGTCTGGTCTACGGAGTGCCGGAGGGTGAGGCCGGCACGCACGCCACGGGCCTGCTCAGCCGGGTCTACGCCGCGGCCCTCGTGGCCAACACCCCGCTGGTGGTCACCGACTACGCCACCGCCGAACTCGTGAAGGTCGCCGCGAACGCGTTCCTCGCGACCAAGATCAGCTTCATCAACGCCATGGCCGAAATCGCCGAGGTATCGGGCGCCGACGTGACCCAGCTGGCGGATGCCATCGGCTACGACGCCCGCATCGGCCGCCGGTTTCTGAACGCCGGCGTCGGCTTCGGCGGCGGCTGCCTGCCTAAGGACATCCGCGCTTTCACCGCTCGGGCCGAAGAACTCGGCCGGGGCGAGTCCGTGGCGTTTTTGAAAGAGGTGGACGCCATCAACCTGCGCCGCCGCAAGCGCGTGATCGACCTCGCCGTCTCCACGCTCGGCGGCTCGGTGTACAACAAGAAGGTGGCCGTGCTCGGCCTCAGCTTCAAGCCGCACTCCGACGACGTGCGCGATTCCCCGGCCCTGGATGTGGCTGTTCAGCTGCGGGGACTCGGTGCCGATGTGATGGCCACCGACCCGCAGGCCATCGAGAACAGCCGCGCGCGGCATCCGCAGTTGAGCTACTCGACGAGTGTCGAAGAGACCCTCACCGGGTCAGATGCCGTCGTGCTCGTCACCGAGTGGCCCGAGTTCAGGGACATCGACCCCGTGTGGGCCAAGACCCTGGTGCGCACGGCGACGATGATCGACGGCCGCAACACGCTCGACGCCGCCGCCTGGCGAGCCGCCGGGTGGAACTACATCTCCCTCGGTCGTCCCTGACCCCTGGGGAGTGCGCGCTGGGGAACTGCGTCGCGGTTTCCCCATCCTGCTGGTCGAGGAACGCCGTCTACGGCGTGTCTCGAGACCTGGTGGGCCGTGTCGGCTCGCGCGGTCTCGATCGCTCCTTCGTCGCGCCTCGACCAGCGAAATGGGTAAAGGCGCCACATTTCCCTCCTAGCCTCGACCGGCGGGGTGGGCGCGGCACACTCGCAGGCTCTTGACGGGGGACCCGCGGCTGGCTTGAATGGGCCCATGGTGCGGTCTGCGAACGAGGCGCCGGGTGGTCGGCGCGCCCGCCGGATCGTGCTGATCTCTGCCCTGAGCCTCCTGGTACTGGCGATCGCGATGGGCGCCTGGGTGGGCGCACGCGGTCTGCTGGCGCGCAGTGAGCTCGCCGAGGCGCAGGCCCTCGCCGCCACCCTGCAAGGCCAGATCGTCTCGGGCGACGAGGCCGCGGCCGGGTCAACCTACACCCGGCTCGCCGGGCACTCGGCCGAAGCCGTGCGGCTCACGAGCGATCCCGTCTGGCACCTCGCGGAGGCGGTGCCGGTGCTCGGCCGCAACCTCGCCGTGGTGCGCCAGCTCGCGGCCGGCATCGACGACGTGACCCGGCAGTCGATCAAACCGCTCACCGAGGTGG
>NZ_JPRS01000118.1 GCF_000738085.1 Cryobacterium sp. MLB-32 | reverse complement strand
GGAACCAGCCCGCCTCCTGAGCCCGGGCGATAAAACCGGAGAAGAACGACAGAAGCACCCAGAAGATGATCGAGCCGATGACCGGTCCGAGGATCGTGGCCGCGCCGCCGAGGAGGAGAATCGCGTAGATGAAGAACGTGAGTGTCGTCATGTAGTTCGACGGCACGACCGCTCGTGGCAGGGCGAAGATCATGCCCGCGATGGTTCCGTAGACGCCACCGAGAATGAGCGACTGCATCTTGTAGGCGTACACGTTCTTGCCGAGGGCGCGCACGGCATCCTCGTCTTCACGAATGCCCTTGATGACACGGCCCCAGGGGCTGCGCATGATGCTCCAGGTGAGCAGGCAGGCGAGGATGACGATCGACCACGCGACGATCCGCAGCCACCAGTCGTACTCGTTGTTGGTGAACGGGCCGAAACCGTAGGTGCCCGGTGGAATCGGGTTGAGCGCCGCGAACTCGTTCTTGTACCCGCTGAGCCCGTTGGCGGAACCGGTAACCGCCGCGAACGTGTTCGTGGTGAACAACAGCCGCACGATCTCCGCCGCCGCAATGGTCACAATGGCCAGGTAGTCCGCTCGGAGGCGCAGGGTAGGAATACCCAGGATGAGAGCGAAGACAATGGATGCCCCCACGCCCACCAGGAACGCCCCCCAGACCGGGAAGCCGAAGGTGAGGATGGAGATGGCATACCCGTAGGCGCCCAGCGCCATGAAACCGGCCTGGCCGAAGTTGAGCAGGCCGGTGTAGCCGAAGTGGATCGCGAGCCCGAGCGCCGCAAGGGCGTAGGCCGCGGTGGTCGGGCTGATGAGCTCGACGGCTGCGTTGCTAAAGATTGAACCCCAGTCGATCATGGTCGTCCCTAGCCAATTCTCTCTTTGCGACCCATGATGCCTTGCGGCCGAAGCAGCAGGACCAGGATCAAAATGACAAGTGCGCCGACGTACTTCATGTCGGACGGAAGCCACAGCGTTGACAGTTCAACGAAGAGGCCGACGATGATCGAACCGATCAGGGCGCCGAAGGCGGTACCGAGGCCACCGAGGGTGACGGCCGCGAACACCAGCAGAAGCATCTGGAAGCCCATGTCCCAACTGACGCCGGGCCGGAAGTAGGCCCAGAGCACGCCGCTGAGGCCGGCGAGTGCGCCACCCATCACCCAGACGATGCGGATCACGTTGTCCACGTCGATGCCACTTGCCGAGGCGAGGCTGGGGTTGTCGGAGACGGCGCGGGTCGCCTTGCCGATGCGCGTGCGCAGCAGGAAGTAGGCGACGGCCAGCAGGACCACGATGCTGATGCCCATGCTGGCAAGGTCGATCGGCGACAGCGAAATCGGGCCGAAGTGCAACTTGGCCATGCCTGCCCCGGGAAGCTGCATTGTGCTGCCGCCGAAGAAGTACTGGTACAGGTAGCGCAGGGCCAGAGATAACCCGATGCTCACGATCATCAGCGGCACGAGCGCCACGCCCTTGCGGCGCAGCGGTTTCCAAATCACCGCATCGAGGCTGTAGCCCAGCGCGGCGCTGAGTGCGATCGCGATGATAATGGCGAGCCAGACCGGAAGCCCGAAGTTCACGCCGAACACGAGCGTCATCAGGCGCCGAACGTGATCATCTCCGCGTGGGCGAAGTTGCTCAGTCCCGTGGTGCCGAAGATCAGCGAGAGTCCGATGGCGGCCAGGGCCAGCAGAAGCCCGAAGTTCAGTCCGTTGACCAAGCGCTCAACGAACTGATTGAAGAAGCTCACGGTGACCCGCTCGCCCTGTCCCAGGAAGAAGTTGACCGATTTGGTCTTGGTGAGGCCGAATTCGGCCTCGATAACGTTTCCACCCTTCGCCACGATGACGCCGCTCGGCAGGGTTTCTTCGTCGAGGGTGACCGTGTAGGTGCCCTTGTCCGGGACGCCGATCGCCCACTTGCCTTCGGCATCCGTGTTGACGTCGGCGGTGTAGCCGCCGCCCTTCACGCTGATGTTCACACCATCGAGGGGATCACCGCCGAATTGCACGTTGCCGGAGATCTTGTAGTCGTACTCGGTCCCCACCTCGTCTGCATGGGCCGGACTCGACGAGAGTGTGGACAGGCTGAGGGCCGCGAAAAGCATACCGAAGAGAATGATGATCATCCTCGGTACGCGTTTGCGAGCCGGAGCTATGGGCTTCACTGGACCTCCATGTTGACGCCGACTGGTTTGTAACCGGGCAGGCGCCGGGTCTTACGGTCAACACCGTTGTCGACAGTACGTGCCGATTATGTCCTATATGTTTCGAACTTCATCACCGGCACCCTGATTTTATCGTCCTTAGCGCACCTGGCGGAATGGATGGGCCCCAAACTCGCTTAACATTGGAGAAACCAGTCCGGCCCGTTGCAGCGCTCGGACACTGTTTTTCTCTATGTGTCAATACGATTTAAGGGGTTATATGGATCAGCCAGATCCGTTCGGATTCATCGGGCTTACCTACGACGACGTTCTGCTCCTGCCGGGCCACACCGACGTCATTCCCAGTGAAGCAGTGACGATGTCCCGGCTGACGAGACGTATCAGCGTGGCGACACCGCTGTTGTCCAGTGCCATGGACACCGTCACCGAGACCCGCATGGCCATCGCCATGGCTCGCGAGGGCGGCCTCGGCATCCTGCACCGCAACCTGTCGATCGGCGACCAGGCCGAGCAGGTCGACCTCGTCAAACGCAGTGAATCCGGCATGATTACCAATCCGGTAACAACTTCTCCTGATGCCACCGTGGCCGAGGTCGACGCACTGTGCGGCCAGTTCCGGGTGAGCGGCCTGCCCGTCATCGACGGTGAGGGCGTTCTCGTCGGCATCATCACCAACCGCGACATGCGCTTCGTGCCCAAGGCCGACAAGCGCACCACGCGGGTGCGCGATGTGATGACCACCTCCACGCTCATCACGGGCAAGGTCGGCATGCCGCCGGAAGACGCGCTCGCCATCTTCGCCAAGCACAAGATCGAGAAGCTCCCGCTGGTGGATGCCGCCGGCAAGCTCACCGGACTCATCACGGTGAAGGACTTCGACAAGAGCGAGGAGTACCCCCTCGCCACCAAGGACGATAACGGCCGCCTGCGTGTGGGCGCCGCGATCGGTTTCTTCGGAGACGCGTGGCAGCGCGCAACCGCTCTGCTCGAGGCCGGCGTCGATGTGCTCGTCGTCGACACAGCCAACGGTGACAGCGCCGGCGTGCTGGACGTCATCCGTCGCCTGAAGAGCGACAAGGCGTTTGCGGATGTCGACGTGATCGGCGGCAACGTCGCCACCCGCTCCGGCGCCCAGGCTCTCATCGACGCCGGAGCGGACGCCATCAAGGTGGGCGTCGGACCGGGCTCGATCTGCACCACGCGTATCGTCGCCGGTGTGGGCGTGCCCCAGATCACCGCCGTCTATCAGGCTTCGCTCGCGGCCCGTGAAACCGGTGTGCCGGTTATCGCCGATGGTGGACTGCAGTACTCCGGTGACATCGCGAAGGCCCTCGTGGCCGGCGCCGACACCGTGATGCTCGGCTCGCTGCTGGCCGGCTGTGACGAGAGCCCCGGCGACCTCGTCTTCGTCAACGGCAAGCAGTTCAAGGCTTACCGTGGCATGGGATCGCTTGGTGCCCTGCAGACGCGCGGCTCGAAGACCTCGTACTCCAAGGACCGCTACTTTCAGTCCGACGTTCCCACGGATGACAAACTCATCCCGGAAGGCATCGAGGGTCAGGTTCCCTACCGCGGTTCACTTTCTGCCGTGGCGTACCAGCTCATCGGCGGCCTGCGTCAGTCCATGTTCTACGTGGGCGCGCGCACGATCGCCGAGCTTAAGGAGAAGGGCCAGTTCGTGCGGATCACGTCGGCCGGTCTGAAGGAGTCGCACCCGCACGACGTGCAGATCGTGGTGGAAGCCCCGAACTACCGCCGCTAGCATCGGGCGCCCCCTCGCATAACTCCTGCAGATTCTGGGCCAGCCACAATTCGGCCGCGGAATCACGCGGCCGTCCGGCCGAACCGTTCCGATTTGCAGGAGTTATGCTACGCACCGCGCCCATGGCGACAGGCAGCGGATGTCGCTGGGTGGGCCACGTCGGCGGCTGCACCTAAACTGGACAGGTGAGTATGGAAATCGAGATCGGCCGTTCCAAGCGCGCTCGCCGCGTGTACGCCTTCGACGACATCGCGGTGGTGCCCAGTCGGCGCACCCGCGACCCGGAAGACGTCTCCGTCTCCTGGTCGATCGACGCGTACCAATTCGCCATCCCGGTGCTGGCCGCCCCGATGGACTCCGTCGTGTCTCCCACGACCGCGATCATGATGGGCCAGCTCGGCGGCGTCGGTGTGCTCGACCTCGAAGGCCTCTGGACGCGCCACGATGACCCTGAGCCCCTCCTCGCGGAGATCCGCCGCCTGCCGGAGGCCAAGGCGACCGCCCGCCTCCAGGAGATGTACTCCGCCCCGATCAAGCCGGAGCTCGTCACTGCTCGGCTGGCCGAGATCCGCGCCGGGGGCGTCACCGTGGCCGGTGCGCTGTCCCCGCAGCGCACGCAGGAACTGTACGAAACCGTTGTCGCCGCCGGCGTCGACCTATTCGTCATCCGCGGCACCACGGTGTCCGCCGAGCACGTGTCCCAGAACCAGGAACCGCTCAACCTGAAGAAGTTCATCTATGAGCTCGACGTTCCCGTGATCGTGGGCGGCGCGGCAACGTACACGGCCGCCCTGCACCTCATGCGTACGGGGGCCGCCGGTGTGCTCGTGGGCTTCGGCGGGGGCGCCGCCTCCACCACCCGTGCCACGCTCGGAATCCACGCACCGATGGCCACCGCCGTCGCCGACGTCGCCGGCGCTCGTCGCGACTACATGGACGAGTCCGGTGGTCGCTATGTGCACGTCATCGCCGATGGTGGCCTCGGCACGTCCGGTGACATCGTCAAGGCCATCGCCTGCGGTGCCGATGCCGTGATGCTCGGTACGGCTCTTGCTCGCGCAACGGATGCTCCCGGTGGCGGATTCCACTGGGGCGCAGAGGCGCACCACCCCCAGCTTCCCCGTGGCAAGCGCGTCGAGGTCGGTACCGTGGCGCCGCTTGAGGAGATTCTCTACGGGCCGGCCCCCGCTGCCGACGGCACCGCCAACCTCGTGGGCGCCCTCAAACGCTCCATGGCGACCACCGGTTACTCCGACCTCAAGGAATTTCAGCGGGTCGAAGTGGTTGTCGCGCCGTACCCGGTGAAGTAGCGTCGGTAGTACAGACAGATCATAGTTAGAGACAGCTCAACGTTCCACCACTACCCGCAACGACGTCGTTGCAGCACGCCCCGCACGCACCTCTTCGGCTGAAAAGGAGTCGCACATGGCCTGGCAGAGTTCGGTACCGCGAAGTTCAGTGACGAGGTCCGCAAAGCTCGGACCGGAAGAGCGCGAGGCTGCGCTGGCCAAGCTGAAGGTCAAGGAACTCGATATTCTGGTTGTCGGGGGTGGCATCGTGGGGGCGGGCTGCGCGATGGATGCGGTTACCCGCGGCCTGAGCGTCGGCATTCTCGAGGCCAGGGACTGGGCGTCCGGCACGTCGAGCCGCTCGTCCAAGCTCGTGCACGGCGGCATCCGCTATCTTGAGCAGCTCGACTTCCGGCTGGTTCGCGAAGCGCTCACCGAACGCGGGCTGCTGTTGCAGCGCCTCGCGCCGCACCTCGTAAAGCCCGTTCGGTTTCTGTACCCGCTGAAGAAGCGGGTCACCGAGCGGTTCTATATCGGTGCGGGCATGCTGCTCTATGACGTGTTCTCCTACATGGGCGGGCGGCCGCCCGGGGTTCCCCACCACCGGCACCTGAGCAAAGGCCAGGTTCAGAAGCTGATGCCGAGCCTCGCCAACGACGCGCTCGTCGGCGGCATCACGTACTACGACGCACAGGTCGACGATGCCCGCTACGTCGCCTCTCTCGTGCGCACGGCATCGTTTTACGGAGCCCACGCGGCAAGCCGCGTTCGTGTCGAGGGCTTCATCAAGGTGGGGGAGCGTGTCGTGGGCGTGCACGCCCACGACCTGCAGACGGGTGAGCGCTTCGACGTTCGCGCCAAGCAGGTCGTGAACGCCACCGGCGTGTGGACCGATGACACGCAGCGGATGGTGGGGGAGCGCGGCACCTTCAAGGTGCGTGCCTCGAAGGGGGTGCACCTCCTCGTGCCCCGTGATCGGTTCCAATCGGCCATGGGCCTCCTGCTTCGCACGGAGAAAAGCGTGCTCTTCGTCATTCCGTGGGGCCGCCACTGGCTGATCGGCACGACCGACACCGACTGGCACCTCGACAAGGCGCACCCCGCGGCGACGGCCGCCGACATCGACTACATTTTGGAGCACGTCAACTCCGTGCTGAGCGTGCCACTCACCAGGGAAGACGTGGAGGGCGTTTACGCGGGGCTGCGACCCCTCCTCGCCGGCGAGAGCGATCAAACATCGAAGCTGTCCCGCGAGCATCTCGTCGGGCACTCGGTACCCGGGCTCGTCGTCATTGCCGGGGGCAAGTGGACCACGTACCGCATCATGGCCAAGGACGCGATCAATGCGGCGGTCGATGCGCTCGACGGCAAGATCCCGTCGTCGGCCACCCACGACATCCCGTTGCTCGGAGCCGAGGGCTACCAGGCCGCGTGGAATAAGCGCCGCAAGATCGCCCGGGCGTTCGGCCTGCACACGGTTCGGGTCGAGCACCTGCTGAATCGTTACGGCACCCTCACCGATGAGCTTCTCGACCTGATCAAGGCGGATGCCTCGCTCGCCGAGCCGCTCCCCGGTGCGGACGATTACATCGGCGCCGAGGTCGTGTACGCGGCCTCGCACGAGGGCGCGCTGCACCTGGAAGACGTGCTCGCGCGGCGCACGCGCATCTCGATCGAGGCGTGGGACCGGGGAGTCTCCGCCGCTCCCGTGGCCGCGCAGCTGATGGCCGGCGTTCTCGGCTGGGATGAGGCGCAGATCGAACGGGAGATCACGTTCTACCTCACCCGGGTCGCCGCGGAGCGGGCATCGCAGGAGCAGCCGGACGACGAATCGGCCGACCGGGTGCGCCTCGAGGCTCCCGACATCACCTCCGCCACTCAGTAGTCGGCCCGCGCCGGTATCGCGACGCGCTCTCGCTCCGGCGATTGCGCGCCGGGAGATCGGCGCGCGGCCGGGAGGTACGGGGAGGTGCAGCCGGGCGACCGGCGGGGCGAGCGGGCGACGGTCGGTCGGCTCACGGGGAGGCTCCCGTAGAATGGTCCCACCACCCTTTAACTGCAGGAGTTCTCACAATGGTTGATGTTCGGCGGGTCAAACTTCCTGGCGTCGGTGTGCTGCATACCTTCATCACAGACGACGGCGGCAAAGTCGGCGTCATCGCCCACCGCTCCGGTCACAGCGACCTGATCACGTTCGCCGACGACGAGGGCGGCCCCGACGCGGCCAAGGTATCCCTGCGCCTGAACGAAGACGAGGCGCACACCCTCGCCGAGCTGCTCGGCGGCACCCAGATCACCGAGTCGCTGACCGCCCTCGACCAGATCCCCGGCCTGAGCATCGACTGGTTCACCGTGGATTACGAAGACCACATCGCCGGCCAGCCGTTGGGCAACCCGGCCGATCGCGGCATCGCCGGTCTCACGGTGGTGGCTGTGGTGCGCGGGGAATCCGCGAACCCGGCACCGGCCGCCGACTTCAAGGTCTTCCCTGGAGACACCCTCGTCGTTGCCGGATCCCCCGAAAAGGTCGCCAAGGCCTTTGCCTTCTTCCGCACCGGAACGCTCAAGCCCAAAACCGTCAACGCGCCGCCAGGGGTCTAGCCAATGCACCTGGGCGAAGACCTCATCACTCTGGGCATTCTGCTGGTCGTTGCGTACGTGCTCGGTCGTCTGGGCAAACTCGTCGGGCTGCCTTCGATTCCGATTTACATGATCGTGGGCGTGCTGGCGAGCCCGAACAGTCATTTCTTCCCCCTCGATTTTCAGTCCGGCGACATCGAACTCATCGCGGTCTTCGGCCTGATACTGCTCCTCTTCAGCCTCGGCCTCGAGTTCGATCAAGAGGAGTTCTTCGGCAACGCCAAGACTCTGCTCATTTCGGGAGGCTCCTGGGTCCTCATCAACATGGGCGCCGGGTTCGCCTTTGGCATGCTCGTGGGCTGGGGCCCTCGTGAGGCTCTTGTCATCGCCGGTATGACCGGCACTTCGTCGAGTGCGATCATCACAAAACTTCTGATCGAACTGCGCCGTCTGGCCAACAAGGAAACGCCGATGATCCTCGGCGTCACGGTGGTCGGTGACATCTTCATCGCCATCTACCTCTCCATCGTCTCCGTGGTGCTCAGTGGCAAGAC
>NZ_JPRS01000117.1 GCF_000738085.1 Cryobacterium sp. MLB-32 | reverse complement strand
GCAGATGCGAGCGACACTTCGACGGCATCAACCGAGTCGGACAGGATGTCGGCACACCCGTGATCGACATCAACGGGGTCGCGTTCTTCGGCCCCGTCATCTCCCCGGCTCCTATGGGGGACCAGGCCCTGGCACTGTGGGACGGAGTTGTCGCAGCCGCAAGCTTCGACGGGTTCTTCGAGCTCAAGCGCAGCCGCACCCGCGAACCGAACTTCGACGTCACACCGGTCGCTGCCGCGCCAGCCGAGTAAGAGCAAACAGACTGCATAGACTGCTCTTATGCGCATCCACATCGCCACGGACCACGCCGGTCTCGACCTCAGTCATCACCTGATCAAGCACCTGCGCTCCAAGGGCCATGAGGTCGTTGATCACGGGCCCACGAGCTACGACCCGCTCGATGACTACCCCGCCTTCTGTATCAATGCGGCCCAAGCCGTGGTCAATGACCGTGAGCAGGGAATCGAGGCGCTCGGCGTGGTCTTCGGCGGTTCGGGAAACGGCGAGCAGATGTCGGCCAACAAGGTTGCCGGCGTGCGCGCTGCCCTCGTGTGGAACCGCAGTACGGCGCGCCTCGCCCGCGAGCACAACGATGCCAACGTTATTTCGATCGGGGCCCGAGAGCACACGATCGAGGAGGCCACGGAATTCATCGACGCCTTCATCGCCGAACCGTTCTCGGACGAGGAACGCCATGTCCGCCGCATCACCCAGCTTGCAGAGTACGAAACCACGGGAGATATCGCGGGCAAGGGCGTCGTGCACTAACCGTGCCTGAGGGTCATTCCGTACACCGCATCACGCGTCAGTTCCAACGCAACTTCGTTGGGCATCCTGTTCGGCTGTCGTCCCCTCAGGGGCGTTTCGTCGAGGGCGCGTCGGTGCTCGACGGCCGGACGATGACGGATGCCCGTGCCATCGGCAAGCAGATGTTCCTGGAATTCGACCACGACGTGTGGCTGCGCATCCATCTCGGCCTGTACGGCGCCTGGGATTTCTCGGGCGATCTGCTGCTTGACGCCACCATCGCGTCCGCGAACGGCCGCATGGGGCAGACCAACCAGCGGGGCACCATCCTCGCCGAGGCGGTGCTCGACACGGCCGGTGAGAATTCGTTGCACAGCATCGGCGCTCCCCGACGCACCCGGGTGCGCATGTCGGAGCAGGAGAAAGAACTCAACCACCTCGAGACCTTTCCGCCCGAGCCCGTCGGGCAGGTTCGCGTGCGCCTGCTCACCGACACTGTCTGCGCCGACCTTCGGGGACCGACGGCCTGCGAGGTACTTGACCCGGCGCAAACGGTCGTGGCCATGAACCGGCTCGGACCGGATCCCGAACTCGACAGCGGACCGGAGGCCGAGGAGCGCTTCACGAGCGTTATTCGGCGCAAGCCCACCCCGATCGGGCGGCTCCTGATGGATCAGGCTGTCGTCAGCGGAATCGGCAACGTCTATCGCGCCGAAATCCTCTTCCGGGCCGGCATCAACCCACACACTCCAGGCAAAGCGCTCAGCGACGAAGCGGTCAGGGCCCTCTGGCATGACTGGGCTCACCTCCTGCACATCGGTGTCGAGACCGGTCAGATGATGACCATGGACGACCTCGTCCGTGCCGATTACGTGAAGGCCATGAGGAACCGTGCCGACCGGCACTGGGTCTACAAACGTGAGGGGCTTCCGTGTCGAGTGTGCGGAACCCACATCGTGATTGAAGAGATGTCAGCCCGCAAACTGTATTGGTGCCCCTCATGCCAAGCCTGATCCTCCGCAGCGCACGACTTCCGGGCAGCGACGACATCGTCGACGTGCAGATCGTCGACGGCGTGATCACGCGCATCGGCTACGTCGACCCGACCGAAAAGTCCGACCGAACCGTGCAGGTGGGGGAGCGCTGGATCATTCCCGGACTCTGGGACAACCACGTGCACTTCACCCAGTGGGCGCAGACGACACGGCGGCTCGATCTGTCGCGCGCGGCCAGCGCGGCCGAGACGGCCGTGCTGGTCGGCGAACGGATGCTGTCGGCATCCGTTGCCGAGGACTCCCGCACCGACACCTTCGTCGGAACCGGATTTCGTGATGGTCTCTGGCCCGACCAGCCGAGTTGCACCGTGCTCGACGCGGTCTCGGGGGAGACGCCGGTGGTGCTCGTCAGCGGCGACCTGCACAGCTGTTGGGTGAACTCGGCCGCTCTCCTGCGGTACGGCTTCGCCGGTCACCCGACGGGCCTCCTGCGCGAAGAGGAGGCCTTCGAGGTCGTGCGGGCACTCGATACGGTTTCCGATGCCGTGACGGACACCTGGGTTCAGGAGGCTGCTCGTGCGGCCGCCGCCCGGGGAGTGGTCGGCGTCGTCGATCTGGAAATGACGTGGAACCTCGACGCCTGGACGCGGCGCATGGCAGCCGGTACGGATTCGCTGCGCGTGAAGTTCGGCATCTACAGCCAGCACCTGGACCGAGCCATCGCGCTGGGTCTGCGCACGGGCGACGTCGTGCCGGACACGGGCGGCCTCCTGCAGGTAGGCCCGTTCAAGGTGATCACCGACGGCTCCCTCAACACCCGCACCGCCTACTGCTTCGACGACTACCCGAACGGGTCCGGCCACGGCCTCCTCACCGTTCCGCAGAACGAGTTGCTTGAACGCATGCTCGCGGCCGCTCGCGCCGGCCTGACGCCCGCCGTGCACGCGATCGGCGATCACGCGAACCGACTCGCCCTGGATGCCTTCGAAGCGATCGGCTGCGCCGGCGGCATCGAGCATGCGCAGCTGCTAGCCGATGAGGACATCGCCCGATTCGCCCGGCTCGGGATCGTGGCGAGCGTGCAGCCCGAGCATGCCATGGACGACCGAGACGTGGCCGACCACTATTGGGCCGGTCGCACGGACCGCGCCTTCCCGCTGGCAAGCCTGCTCCGTGCCGGGGTGACTTTGGCTCTCGGCTCCGATGCTCCGGTCGCGCCGCTGGACCCATGGATCACTCTCGCGGCCGCCGTGGGACGCAGCCGGGACGGTCGGGAGCCGTGGCATCCCGAGCAGTCCATCAGCCGACAAGCCGGGCTGGCCGCCTCCGCCCAGGGCCGTCACCGCATTGCCGTCGGTGACGTGGCGGACCTCGCGGTCTGCGAGATCGACCCGCTCACCGCATCCGTTGCCGACGTGAGGCGGATGCCGGTGGCGGCAACCGTGCTCGCCGGTCGCTTCACCCACAACACTCTCTGACTCCACCCTTCATCTTCCGCCCCTTCGAACCCAGAACGCCCGTGACATAGTGAACGATTCTCCTGCACCACACATCCGCGGCGTGCGTCGTCCTCGGGCCACCGCCGTCACGGTAGCCATGGCCGGGCTGGCCGCGATCGTGCTGGTTCTGGCCGGGTGCGCGGGCGACCAGGGGGCCGGTGTGATGAACACGGCGGGAACGGTGGACTTCACCAACCCCCTGATGATTCCGCCGCTTGCCCCCTCGACCGTCGCTGCCGATGGCACCCGCTCATTTGATCTAACCGCACAGGCCGGGTCGACCGACTTCATGGGCGGTGTGCAGACGGACACCTGGGGCTACGGTCAGAGCTTCCTCGGCCCCACGATCGTTGCAGAGCGCGGCGAACACGTGCACATGAACGTGACGAATCACCTTGCGGAGGCGACCACCGTGCACTGGCACGGCATGCACCTTCCCGCCCGGATGGACGGGGGACCGCACCAGCCCATTGAGCCCGGTGCCGTCTGGCGGCCGGACTGGACGATCGACCAACCCGCCGCCACCCTCTGGTATCACCCGCACATCAACGGCCAAACCGAACACCAGGTGGAGATGGGGCTGGCCGGCATGATCATCCTGCACGACGACGCGGAACGGGCTCTCGACCTGCCCTCCGAGTACGGGGTGGATGACATCCCTGTGATGGTTCAGGACCGCCGGTTCGACGATGCCGGACAGATCATCACCGACGTGCGTGGCTACATCGGCCCGCTCGGCGACCAGATCCTCGTGAACGGCACCCTCGCGCCCTACCAAGACGTGACAACGGATGTCGTGCGGTTGCGTCTGCTCAACGCCTCGAGCTCGCGCGTCTACGACTTCGGCTTGAGCGACTCCCGCTCCTTCGATCTGATCGGAACCGACGGGGGGCTGCTCGACGCTCCGGCGCCGATGCAGAGCATTCGTCTGTCACCCGCCGAACGCGCCGAGGTGCTTGTGCGCATGACTCCGGGGGAGACCGTGACCCTGCGCTCCACGCCGCCCGAGCTCGGGGTCTCGGCGTCGGTGAGCGAGCAGAACGCCGGCGCCGACACGCTGGACATTCTCGAGCTGCGCGCCGCCCCGGCTCTCGACGCCGTCGGAACAGTGCCGGCGTCCCTGGTGCCCAGTGAACGACTCGTGAAGAGCGACGCGAGCGAGCAGCGTTCTTTCGTGCTCAACGGAATGAATATCAACAACAAACTCATGGACATGGGCCGCATCGACGAGACGGTTGTGGCCGGCGCCACCGAGGTGTGGACCGTCGAGAATACGATGCCCATGCCGCACAATTTTCACGTGCATGCGGTGCAGTTCCAGGTTCTGCGAGTGGGAACGGAGCCGCCGCCGCCGGAACTCTCGGGGTGGAAGGACACCATCTATCTCGAGCCGGGCACTCGCTACGAGATCATCATGCAGTTCGGCTCCGACACCGACCCGGACTATCCGTACATGTCGAACCACTGCCCATATGCTCGCGCACGAGGACGCCGGCATGATGGGGCAATTCGTGGTGGTCAAGCCCGGCGAATCGGCAGGCACGCCGCCCATCGCTGGGGCAGTGGCGGACCAGCCCGGAAGCGGCCCCAGGCTGCTCGCCGCGGCGCACCAGCACTGACGTTCGGAACGAAATCGCACGTTTTGTGGGGTGGAACGGTCTGTATATGCTGGCCCCGGTCGGCATTATTCCTTGCCCGTCTTAGGGGCTAGAACGTTCTGTATATAGTCGGGCTCGCGGTCCGCCTTTTCCGGCGTCGGGGGTTCATATCGGGCGACTTTCGGGGCTGGAATTCCTCGTTTGTCGCCGCTGCGAAGTGGTCACTCTGAGCCGATCCCAGCTCGTCTCATGTCGTACAGGCCAGTCAGCGACCGGGAATATCTATCTGAATATTCCTCATGTTGCATACGAGCTTTCCTCACATAATCGTGAGTGATTTTTCCTCATTCATCAGGTGAATTATCCTCAGTCAC
>NZ_JPRS01000116.1 GCF_000738085.1 Cryobacterium sp. MLB-32 | reverse complement strand
GCGACTGACGCCGTGCCCGCGCTTCGGTGGTCGGTGGCTTCCCGGCTGATCCGTCATCTGAGAACGTCCTAGATCTCGAGCAGTTCGGCTTCCTTGCGCTTGAAGGCATCGTCGATGCCGTCAACGTGGCTCTTGGTGATGAGCTCCAGTTCTTTTTCGGCCCGTCCCACTTCGTCATCCCCGACTTCGCTTTTCAGGGAGTCGAGCTCGTCCTTGGCCTTGCGGCGGATATTGCGCACGGAGATGCGCGCATCCTCCGCTTTAGACTTCACGATCTTGACGAACTCCTTGCGACGCTCCGTCGTGAGTTCGGGCAGGGTGGCGCGAATGGTCACACCATCGTTTCCCACGTTGGCACCCAGGTTCGGTGTGTCACGGATGGCGATCTCAATGTCCCGGAGCGCGCTCTTGTCGTACGGAGCGATCAGGAGGGTGCGTGCTTCCTGGTTCTGGAGGGAGGCCAGCTGCTCGAGCGGCGTGGCGGTTCCGTAGTAGTTCACCAGAATCTTGGCGAACATCTGAGGGTTCGCCCGCCCGGTACGTATGGTTCCGAAGTCGTCTCTGGCGGCTTCAAGTGCTTTCTGCATACGCGCAGTGGCATCGGACAGAACATCCGCAATCACGGTGACTCCTTCTTCGGTGGTAAGAGAATTCTAGTTGGAGACGCGGGTGCCGAGATCGGCACCAGGATGGCAGCGGTAACGTTGCCATCGGGCGCCATGCCGAAGACCTGCATCGGCATGTTGTTGTCCATGCAGAGGCTGAATGCGGTCGAGTCGACGACCTTGAGCCCCTTCTGCAGGGCCTCCTGGTACGTGATCTGGTCGATCTTGTGTGCGTCGGG
>NZ_JPRS01000115.1 GCF_000738085.1 Cryobacterium sp. MLB-32 | reverse complement strand
CTCTTCGGCGGCTTGATCATCCTGATCTTGACGCTGTACTTCACGGCAAACCTGAACGCCATGAAACGCGCCACGTACCAACTGGTCCCGGCGTCGAAACGCGCACGATTCTCTGACCTCAGTGAGCAGATCTCGCGGTCGGTTGGCAAGTATGTCGTGGGGCAGGTCTCACTCGCAGCGTGCAACGGTGTGCTCAGCTTCATCTTCCTGTCAATTATCGGAGCGCCGTTCCCGGCTCTCCTCGCCTTCATCGCGTTCCTCTTCTCGCTGGTGCCACTCGTTGGCACGATCACCGGCTCGGTCATCATCGTGGCCATGTGCCTCATCCCCGGCATCGGAAGTTCGACACTGACCGCCTTCGTGGCCGCGATCTATTACCTCATCTACATGCAGGTGGAGGCTTACGTTCTCAGCCCGAACATCATGAACCGGGCCGTCTCCGTGCCCGGCGCGGTCGTCGTGATCGCGGCTCTCGCGGGAGGATCACTCCTCGGCATTCTCGGCGCCTGATCGCCATCCCCGTGGCGGCATCGGCGATTTTGATCGTGAAACAGGTCGTCATCCCGCGGCAGAACGAGCTCTAGCCCCCCTCGACCGCCCGGCTGCCGGGTCCGAGCTCCTGCGTGGCGGGCTCCTGCGTGGCGGGCTCCCTAGGGCTGCCCGCGCCATTCGGTCGGCAACGGCAGCGCCGCCGGGTTGACCACGGCAACGATCTCGTCAAGGATTCGCCGAGTCATGTTCTCGCCGACCCAGAGATGCTTGCCGCCCTCGACCGCGATGAACCGGGTGTCGGGCACCACGGCGAATCGCTCGCGGGCCTCGGCCGGCTGAAGATAGTCATCGTGCTCGGGAATGATGGCGACGAGTCGGCGATCCTGATGAGCCCAGGCGGCCAGTTCTGCATCCGTCGCCCGATGGAGGGGCGGTGAGAGCAGAATCGCGCCCTGAATCGGGTGTTCCAACCCGTACTTGAGCGCAAGTTCAGTTCCGAACGACCAACCGACGAGCCAGGGGTTGGGGAGGCCACGGGCGGCCACAAATGCCATGGCCGCGGCCACATCGGCTCTCTCCCCCACTCCGTCATCGAAGGTTCCGTCGCTCGTTCCTCTGGGCGACGTCGTGCCACGAGTATTGAAGCGCACGACCGCAAGCCCGGCCAAAGCCGGCAGCCGGCCGGCGGCCTTGCGCAGGATGTGGGAGTCCATGAAGCCGCCGGCGGTGGGCAGGGGATGCAGCGTGACAAGCGTGGCGATCGGTGCCCGATCGACGGGCGTCGCCAACTCCCCGACGAGCGTGAGGCCATCACTTGTTGTGAGCTCAATGTGCTCCCGTACGGCGGGCAGCTCTATCGACCCGCGTATTTCACGTGGTTCAAGGGACGAGGCGTTGTTCATAGGTGCACTCCTTGGCCGCGGACGGCTATGTGATCTTCCAGCAGTGAGAATGCCAGTGGCGTCGGTTGGCCATGTCGGCGGCGTCGCCGAGCACCCCGTCACCACGCCACGCGACGATGTGCGCGGTCCCAGGTTCGACGGGCAGTGCGCACCCAGGACACTGGTAGGTCTTCAGGGCCTTCGTCGCCGCAATCGGCTGTACGTGCCACAGGCCGTCCCTGCGCACCTCGCTGCGACGCCACCCGTCGAGAAGATGACCGAGACCAGTGCCGTCGTCGTCGTCGTGACCCGAGGACTTTCGGCCGCGGGGCCGGTTACTGCGCGCCATGAATTCAGTCTATTCCCGTGTGCCGGCGGTCCCGAAAGAACGGTCGGTTCAGTACCAGCCGGAGGCCTGAGACTTGGCCCAGGCGCCGCAGGGGCTGCCGTAACGTCCGACGATGTAGCCGAGGCCCCATTCGATCTGTGTTCCGGCGTTGGTTTCCCAGTCGGGGCCGGCAGAACCCATCTTCGACCCGGGCAGGGACTGGGGAATCCCGTAGGCACCGCTCGAACTGTTCGTTGCGTTCACCCGCCAGCCGGATTCCTTCTGCCAGAGCGACACGAGGCAGCTGTACTGGTCCTCGCCCCAGCCGCGAGCCTGAACGGCCCCGTAGGCGTAGGCCTTGGCCGTTCCGGGGTCCGGTACCGCTGCTGACGGCGCCGTAAAGCTCGTGGCAGCCTTGGGGGCAGGGGCAGGCGCTACGGGTACCGGCTTCGGCTTCTCGATCGCGGTCACGGTGTATCCCTCTCGAGTCACCGTGTTGGTGTACGAGCCCTCAATGGTCACGGCCTGAGCGGGGACTCCGGCATAGCGATCTCCGGCGACCTGGAAGTACGGCGAGGCGGTCGCACCGGAGTATGGATCCACGACGGAGACGAGCACAAAAGCACAGGCGGCCACGAAGCCGAACAGGAAGTGCGACACCCGAACGGGCTTACGGGTTCTGCGAACGGCAGCCCCGGTCGAAACTGCGACGGGTTCGATGACGTTCAGATGTCTGCCCATAGGCTTGTCACCCTAGCCGACGATTTGGTAACGACCAAATAACGGCCGGGAACCTCCGTGCGGGTTGCTGTCAGCGAACAGCCAGCATCACGTCGATCACGCTGTCGAGCACGACGTCCACCTGGGCTTCGCGATACCCGCCACGTTCGGCACGGAATACGGCGGTACGGACCTCATCAACGCTCATGGAACGACCGTCGCGGAGACATTTGACGATCCTGTTGCTGAACCGGTCGACGTCGGATCGCTTGTACCCGACGCTCAGAAAACTGGTGCGAGTGAAGCGGTGCCCGGCCGCTCGGCTCAGTCGGGCCACCAGCACCTCCGAGGACGTGCGCGCCTCACGCAGCCACTCCTCCTCGCCGCTCACGCTCAGCACGCGTTCGCGTTCGCGCGCCGCGAAGGCATCCTCGAGGCGCTCAAGTGCCGCGTCGACGTGTTGCGGAGAATAGCCGCCCTTTTGCATCGAAAAAGCGGTGTGGCGAATACTCACGGCCGTCAGCGGCCCGGAATCGTCGTTTGCATCGTAGGCCTGCCGGGCCGACGCCAGGAAATCCTCCACCTGCTCGAGACTGTACCCCAGGGTCTTCTTGGCGGAACGCGGAAAAGTAGTGCTCACGACGTCATTCTCCCTTAAACACAACGCCAGCCGAAACGGCCGGATTCACGCGAAAACCAAATAGAGGGCGTAGGCGACTCCCGCCGACGGCAGGATGGAGTCCAACCGGTCGAGGAATCCGCCGTGACCTGGCAGCCACGAACTCATGTCCTTGATACCCAAATCGCGCTTGATGAGCGATTCGGCCAGGTCCCCGAACGTAGCAGACAACACGATCAGCCCGCCGAAGATCAGCCCGAACCACCACGGCTGATCGAGCATGAACAGCGCCAGCAGGATTCCGGCGACCATGCAGATCAACGCGGCGCCCAGGAACCCCTCCCACGTCTTCTTGGGGCTGATCGTGGGGGCCAGCGGATGTTTGCCGAAATTCAACCCACTGACGTACGCTCCGGTGTCGGCAATGATCACCAGCAAAAGGAAGGCGAGCGTCCACCACTGTCCCCCCGGGAGGGCCACAAGAAGCACGGCGAAGCTGGCGAGGAAGACGACATAGGTCTGGATCAGAACCCCCGCTCCCATGTCCCCCAGGACTGCTCGAACGGGAGCTCGGTGGGCCGGGAATGCAGCCAGGGCGACGCGCCAGAGGGCGATCAGCAGGATTCCGCCGAATGTGGCCAGCAACTGACCGGCGGGGCCCAGAAAGAACGCCGCCGGGACCACTCCGACGGCACAGATCACGACAGGGATCCGAGGTACATTGCGACCGGCATGGCGGAGCGCCTGGGCGAATTCAAACGAGGTGAATCCGATGATCACGATCGCGAAGATCATGAACAGGTCCTTGACGATGATGAGGCTCACCAGCATTGCCCCGCCGAGCACCAGGCCGATGAGCACGGCCAGGATCAGGTTTCGTCCTGTGCGCGCCTGAATACGCTCGCTCGTCGCATCGAGGCTCGCTCGCGTTGCCTGCACCTGGCGCTCAAAGTCCGCCTTTGTGGACTGTACCTGACGCTCGAAGTCCGCCTTGGTCGATTTGACCTGAGCCCGGAACTCGGCGCGACTGACGCCGTGCCCGCGCTTCGGTGGTCGGTGGCTTCCCGGCTGATCCGTCATCTGAGAACGTCCTAGATCTCGAGCAGTTCGGCTTCCTTGCGCTTGAAGGCATCGTCGATGCCGTCAACGTGGCTCTTGGTGATGAGCTCCAGTTCTTTTTCGGCCCGTCCCACTTCGTCATCCCCGACTTCGCTTTTCAGGGAGTCGAGCTCGTCCTTGGCCTTGCGGCGGATATTGCGCACGGAGATGCGCGCATCCTCCGCTTTAGACTTCACGATCTTGACGAACTCCTTGCGACGCTCCGTCGTGAGTTCGGGCAGGGTGGCGCGAATGGTCACACCATCGTTTCCCACGTTGGCACCCAGGTTCGGTGTGTCACGGATGGCGATCTCAATGTCCCGGAGCGCGCTCTTGTCGTACGGAGCGATCAGGAGGGTGCGTGCTTCCTGGTTCTGGAGGGAGGCCAGCTGCTCGAGCGGCGTGGCGGTTCCGTAGTAGTTCACCAGAATCTTGGCGAACATCTGAGGGTTCGCCCGCCCGGTACGTATGGTTCCGAAGTCGTCTCTGGCGGCTTCAAGTGCTTTCTGCATACGCGCAGTGGCATCGGACAGAACATCCGCAATCACGGTGACTCCTTCTTCGGTGGTAAGAGAATTCTAGTTGGAGACGCGGGTGCCGAGATCGGCACCCAGGATGGCAGCGGTAACGTTGCCATCGGGCGCCATGCCGAAGACCTGCATCGGCATGTTGTTGTCCATGCAGAGGCTGAATGCGGTCGAGTCGACGACCTTGAGCCCCTTCTGCAGGGCCTCCTGGTACGTGATCTGGTCGATCTTGTGTGCGTCGGGGTTGGTTCGTGGGTCGTCGGAATAGACGCCGTCGACGCCATTCTTGGCGACGAGCACGACATCCGCCGCAATTTCGAGGGCACGCTGCGCGGCCACGGTGTCGGTGGAGAAATAGGGCAGCCCGGCGCCAGCGCCGAAGATGACAACACGGCCCTTCTGCAGGTGGCGTTCCGCACGGCGGGGAATGTATGGCTCGGCCACCTGTGTCATGGCGATTGCCGACTGAACCCGGGTTTCCGCTCCAGCCTGCTCCAGGAAGTCCTGAAGGGCGAGAGCATTCATCACGGTGCCGAGCATGCCCATGTAATCGGCGCGCTCGCGGTCCATGCCGCGCTGAGAGAGCTCAGCGCCGCGGAAGAAGTTTCCGCCACCGACGACGATGGCCACCTCGACCTGCTTGGCACCCTCAGCGATCTCGCGCGCCAGTGAACTCACAACATCGGGATTGACCCCGACGCCGCCACCACCGAAAGCCTCTCCGGAAAGTTTGAGGAGAACCCTGCGCTTCTTGCCCGTGTCGATCATATGGTGCGAGACCTTTCGTACGATGTGTTTCAAAACTACCGCGTGTAGCTGGGGCACACACAAACGGAGACCGGATCGCTTGCGCAATCCGGTCTCCGTCAGTTGTTGTTAGGCGCCGACCTTGAACCGGGCGAAGCCCGAAACGGTCAGTTTGGCGTCCGCGAGAACCTTGCTCACGGAAACCTTGTTGTCCTTTGCGTAGTCCTGTTCAAGCAGGGCGACCTGCTTGAGGTAGGCCTTGACGCGTCCTTCGACGATCTTCGGGAGGGCCGCTTCCGGCTTTCCCTCGTTCTTCGAGATCTCGGTGACGATCTTGCGCTCGGTTTCCACGAGGTCAGCGGGAACGTCGCTCGCCGCGAGGTACTCCGGGTTGGCGAAGGAGATGTGCTGCGCGATGGAACGAGCAGTCTCCGCGTCGTCACCCGAGTAGCCCAGGACAACGCCGACCTGCGGGGGCAGGTCCTTGCTGGTCTTGTGCAGGTAGATCGAGAACAGCTCGCCGTTGACGGCTGCAACGCGGCGAAGTTCGAACTTCTCGCCGATGATTGCGGCTTCGCCGTCGATGAGGTCTGCCACGGTCTGCGTGCCACTGGTGGCAGCAAGGCCTTCAGCAACGGTGGTTGCGCCGGCTGCGGCAATCGCGTCGAGAACCTTGTCGGCGAGGGCAACGAACTTACCGCCCTTGGCGACGAAGTCGGTCTCGCACGCCAGCTCGATCATGTATGCGGTGGTACCGAGTTCCTTGGCGGCTACGAGGCCCTCAGAGGTGGAACGGTCAGCGCGCTTGGCGTTGCCCTTTGCACCCTTGAGACGCAGGATCTCGATGGCCTTGTCCATGTCGCCGTCAGCTTCAACGAGGGCGTTCTTGGTGTCGACCATTCCAGTGCCAAGGTTCTCGCGGAGAGCCTTGACGTCTTCGAGTGTGAAGTTTGCCATACGGGGTTCCCTACTTCTTTTCGTCTGCTGCGGCTGCAACGGCAGCAGCGACATCGGCGTCACCGACGGCGTCACCGATGGTGACGGCCGGCTCGGCAACTACGGTCTCTTCAACGACGGGCTCGGCGACAACGACCTCTTCGACGACAGCGTCATCGGCTGCGGTCTCGACGACGACGGCTTCGTCCGAGCCCTTGAGGAGCTCAGCTTCCCACGCAGCGAGGGGCTCAACTTCGGCCTCCGGCTTGGCGTGACGCTGGATGAGGCCCTCGGCTGCTGCGTCCGCGATGATGCGGGTGAGCAGACCGACGGAGCGGATGGCGTCGTCGTTGCCGGGGATCGGGTACTGAACGTCATCGGGGTCGCAGTTGGTGTCGAGGATGGCGATCACGGGGATGCCAAGCTTGCGGGCCTCGTCAATCGCGAGGTGCTCCTTGTTGGTGTCGACAACCCAGAGCGCGGACGGCGTCTTCGTGAGGTTGCGGATTCCGCCGAGGCTCTTGTGCAGCTTGACGAGCTCGCGCTTCTTGATGAGCATTTCCTTCTTCGTGAAACCGCTCTTGGCGGTGTCCTCGAAGTCGAGCTCTTCGAGCTCTTTCATGCGGGCCAGACGCTTGGAAACGGTCTGGAAGTTGGTGAGAAGTCCACCGAGCCAACGCTGGTTGACGTAGGGCTGGCCCACGCGCGTTGCCTGCTCAGAGATGGATTCCTGTGCCTGCTTCTTCGTTCCGACGAAGAGGATGGTGCCGCCGTGGGCAACCGTCTCCTTGACGAAGTCATAGGCCTTGTCAACGAACCCGAGCGACTGCTGCAGGTCAATGATGTAGATGCCGGAACGCTCGGTGAAGATGAAGCGCTTCATCTTCGGGTTCCAACGGCGGGTCTGGTGCCCGAAGTGCACGCCGCTGTCGAGCAGCTGGCGAATGGTTACGACGGCCATGAGCCGTTCTCCTTGTCCGGCGCGCGTGCTGTGGCAGCACGAAACGCCAATCGGTTTGTGCGAGGATCGGATGATCTTCGCTCCTGGTGCCCGGCACACGCCCGCCCCTGCTCGCGCGAAAGCGTGCTTTCGAAAGAGCGGGGACCGATGGGACATGGCGGCCTGATGGGCACGCGTAGTCAGCGCACGAGGCGCTGCTTGGAGTAGCTTATCACCCGATTCGCGGTTGCGGAGCGCGAACGTCTTCCTCCACAGGCGTGCCCGCGCGCGGCACCACACAAAGCCCGCGGGCGCCCCGCCCCGACGGTCTTGCCGGGAGCACACTGGCGGCATGTTGATCCGACCACTGACGTCACGCCCCTTCCGGGCAGCCGCGCTGGCTCCCGTTCTGTTTCTGGTGTTGACGGGAGCGACGCCCGTACCGACACGGGGTGCGTGGGACTGGCCGACCGCGCCGCCCCACCAGATCGGGGCGGGGTTCGTCGCGCCGCTGACACCGTATTCTGCGGGTCACCGCGGCATCGACGTGGTGGCGCCAGAGGGAACGCCGGTCCTGGCCCCGGCCGATGGTGTCATATCGTTCGTCGGCCTGGTCGCGGATCGGCCCGTGGTCTCGATATCTCAGGGTGGCGGCGTGATCTCGGCCCTTGAACCGGTTCAGGCCGAGGTGAACGTCGGCGATCGGGTGGTGGGGGGCCAGCGCATTGGAGTGACGTCGTCCGGCGGGCACTGCACCAACGTGTGCCTTCATTTCGGGGTCCGTCGATACGGGATGTATGTCTCGCCGCTGAATTTTCTTGACGGCGTGCAGCGTGCTGTCTTGCTACCCGTGCCGTGAGGGCATCACCTTGGCTACGCGCGCGGGTGCGCCAGCCGATAGCTCTGTTTGAGTCGCTCCGCGGAAACGTGTGTGTATATCTGAGTGGTTCCGAGGCTCACGTGACCCAGTAGTTCCTGGACTGCACGCAGATCCGCCCCGCCGTCGAGGAGATGCGTCGCCATGGTGTGTCGCAGGGCGTGTGGTCCGGCGGGGCCGTTTCCGGGCACCTGCCCGAGCAACGCCGCGACAAGCCGATAGACGGCCCGAACTCCGAGGCGCTGTCGTCGCGACCCCAGAAACAGGGCGTGGGGTTCCGCAGTCGCTCTGGCACTCACCGGGGCCGCGGCCAGAACCGGCCGCGCCGACCGCAGGTACTCGACGACCGCGCGCTGGGCGGGCACGCCAAAGGGAACGACGCGTTCCTTGGAACCTTTGCCGGTCACACGCACCGTGAGTCGATCGAGATCCACGTCGGAGATGTCGAGGCCGACGAGCTCTGACACGCGAAGGCCGGAGGCGTAAAGCATCTCGACGACAGCCAGGTCCCGCACGGCAGGAGCGTCGCCTCCCCCGGCACGCACTGCCAGGGATTCCAGAAGCTGCTCCATCTGCCCTCTGTTGATGACTCGAGGCAGGGTACGCCCGGGCTTGGGTGTGCGCAGACGCACACCCGAATCGCTCGGGCTGCCACCGGTCCGCGTCAGCCAGGCGGTGAAACTCCGGGCGGATGCCGACCTCCGGGCGAGGGTGGCCCGTGCCAATCCCGCCTGGGTGCCGACCCACAGCCACTCGCGCAGGAGTTCCAGGGTCACGTCCTGGGCGTCTTCGGCGAACCGCGCGGCGGCGAAGTCGGCGAGCTGGGTGAGATCGGTCCGGTAGGCCCGCACGGTGTGCGGCGAGTAGCCACGCTCGGCCGACAGATACAGCAGGAAGTCATCGATTGCCCCGGTGAGTTGCACTTCACCATTTTCGCGCGAATCGTCCGATATCGGCGCTGCCACGCCCCCGGTGCGGCGCGGCGCTCCGCTCCGGTCGAGGGTCACGAGGTCTGACGGGAGAATTTCTCCGCCCGTTGTTCGGGCGGAAGACCTTCTATGGCGTCGAGATAGGCGGCAGGAAAATGCGTGGCTGTTGGGAATTCCCCGATCGGAACGGTGGAGTGCACGATCTGGTCCCCGTAGACGTGAACGAGACCGAGCGACTGGCCGCCATCGACCCCCGTGAGCTCGCGTTCGGGCGCGCTGAGATCCATCACGTAGCACGTCGCGGCCGCAACGGATACCGGGATGCCCGCGAACAGACCGTGCGTCGAGTAGTGGAGGTGGCCGCCCAGGATCCCCCGAATGTCCGACCCGCGCACGACGTCGGCCAGCCGGGATTGCCCGCGCAGCTCCAACACACTCATCAACGCCAGCGGAGTGGGAACGGGAGGGTGGTGCAGGGCGAGGAGCGTGCCATTCGGGGCGCGTTCGCGCAGTTCGTCGGCCAGCCAGTCGAGCTGGGCAGACGTGAGATCGCCGTGGTGATAACCGGGGACACTCGTATCGAGGGCGATGATGCGCAGGCCGTCGACGACAACCACGCGGTCTATCGGCTCGTCCGATGCGTCGGCCGCATTCTCGCGCAGCAACTCGGTGCGGAACGGCACCCGTTTGTCATGGTTGCCCATGACCCAGATCACCTGTGCACCCCACGACGCGGCGGCCGACTCCACGAGGTGTCGAACGCGCCGGTAGGCCGCCGGCTCGCCCCGGTCGGCCACATCGCCGGTGATCACGAGGGCGCCGGGGCGCAGACCGGACCGCTCGAGCTGGGCGAGGGCTCGGTGAACGGTCGAGTCCGTGTCCACTGTGCCGTAGAGGAGCGGGTCGTTGGCGAGAAAATGCGTGTCACTCAGATGCACGATCAGGTGTGTGGCGGGCGGGTACTGGCCCAGTTGAACCTCTGACATCTCAGCCCCCTTCGTCGGTGCCACCAGACTACGGGCTCCCACAGACACCGACCGGCATCTCGACCCTGTGCAGGGGTGGACCACGGGTTTACGATGGCGCTATGACCTCCGGATCGCATTCCTACGAGGCCGCACTTGAGCGCGCGAAGGCGCACGCTCTGGAGTGGCTTGCCTCGCTGCCTGACCGCCCGGTCGGTCCGAGTCAGGACGCCGACGGTCTCGCCGCCGCGTTCGGGCATCCGCTGCCGGAGGATCCCACCGACCCGGCGACGGTGATCGACGAACTCGTGGCCTGTGCGGAGCCCGGACTCATGGCCATGCCCTCCGGTCGGTTCTTCGGCTGGGTGATCGGCGGCACCCTTCCGGCGGCTCTCGGGGCCGATTGGCTGGTGAGTGCGTGGGATCAGAACGCCGGTCTCCGATATGCCACGCCCGCCATGGCGGCGGCCGAGGAGGCCGCCGGCGGCTGGCTGCTCGACCTTCTGGGACTTCCCTCCGGCGCCGATGTCGGCTTCACGACCGGGGCGACAATGGCCAATTTCGTCGGGCTCGCATCCGGTCGGCAGTGGGTGCTCGAGCGGGTTGGCTGGGACCTCCCGAAGGACGGCTTGTTCGGAGCTCCTCGGGTGAGGGTCTTCGTCGGTGAGGAGCGCCATGAGGTGATCGATCTCGCCCTGCGCTACCTGGGGCTCGGTGCCCCGACCGCGGTGGCCGTTGACGCGCAGGGCCGCTTGGACCCGGAGGCCCTCGCCGAGGCCATGACCGACGTGGACGGTCCGGCCATCGTCTGCCTGCAGGCCGGAAACCTGCATTCCGGGGCGTTCGATCCGATGGCCGACGCGGTGCGGATCGCTCACACTCACGGGGCCTGGGTACACGTCGACGGCGCTTTCGGCCTCTGGGCCGCGGTCAGCCCTCGGTACCGCACGCATGTGGCCGGCCTGGACACGGCCGATTCCTGGGCCACGGACGCACACAAGACCCTGAACGTGCCCTACGACTGCGGAGTGGCCATCGTCTCCCGCCCCGAGGTGGTTCGTTCGGTGTTCGGCGTTCACACCGACTACCTGATCCAGGCCGAGGGCGGCCCGGGCGACCCGTTCGAAAAGGTGCCGGAGCTGTCTCGCCGGGCACGCGGCATCCCGGTGTGGGCCGCCCTGCGGTCGCTCGGGCGTTCCGGCACCATCGGCCTCGTGGAGGGACTGGCGGCGCACGCCCAGTCCCTCGCGAACGGACTGGCCCGAATACCCGGTGTCGAGGTGGTCAATGATGTCGTCTTCACCCAGGTGTGCGTGTCCTTCGGCAGCGATGAGCGTACCCGCGAGGTCACGGCGCGGCTCATCGCCGACGGCACCGCGTGGATGTCGGGCTCCCGGTGGCACGACCGCGACGTGCTTCGCATCTCCGTGAGTAACTGGTCAACTGACGCCGACGACGTCGCCGCGTCGCTCGGCGCCGTCGAACGCGCCGTTGCGCTGCCGGAATCTTCGTGAGATTCCTCCGGTTTCGTCGCGGGACGGCCGGGGGGACTAGGCCTGCAATTCGGGCTCTGCCGGCTCACTCGCGAAACCGGGAGCAACCCGCGGCCACGGCCGGATTCGTTCGAGCTGCAGGGCGAGGCTGAGGATCAGCGCCTCGCCTGCGGCGTTCGGATGCGGCGGGGCGACGATCTGCACACCGAGCGGCACGCCATCAATCGTGTGCCAGCCCGCGGGGACGCTTGCCGCGGGCCAGTCGAGCAGATTCCACGTCGACTGGTACGGCGCGTAACGGATGTTCGAGGCAATGTTCGCGAACCAGCTGCGCTGGGACCATACGCCAGCCTCCGGCCCGGACTGGGCGAGGGTCGGGGTGAGGACCACGTCATAGTCATCGAAGAACCGTGTGATCGTGGTCCGGGAGCGGTCTACCGGTCGTGAACGCAGAAGGCCGACACGACTGGCGAACCGGCCGAGGCGGGCATGGGTGCGGGTGCGCGGGTTCAGCAGGGCCGCGTCAAGGCCACGGGCATCGGCAGCAGTCCCCGCAAACCAGCGGGCGAGCAGCGGAAGCGGGTTCGGGTCGTACGGAAACGTGGTCTCGGTCACACTGTGGCCGACTGCGCGGAGCGCTTCGGCTGTCTCCTCGAGGCCTCGCCGCCATTCGGGGTCGAGCTTCACCAATGCCGAGGGCTCCCCCGCCGCAATAGCGATGCGCAGCGGATGCCGGGGCTCCACGGGGTTGGCAAGCTCCGGCCGGTCCGCCATGACCGAGAGCAGAAGGGCAGCGTCTGCGACGGTCGTCGCCAGAGGCCCGTTCTCGCTCATTCCACCCCACGAATCAAAACCGATGTTCTGGGGCACGACGCCACCCCCGGGCTTCAGCCCGAAGAGCCCGCAGTTGCCTGCCGGCCCGCGGATGGAGCCCATGCCGTCATTTCCGTGTGCGACGGGGACGATACCCGCCGCGACGGCGGCCGCCGACCCACCGGAGGATCCGCCCGGCGTACGATCGGTGTTCCACGGGTTGCGGCTGATGCCGAAGACGGAGTCGGTCGTTCCGAACACGCAGAGCTCCGGCACCCTGGTCAGGCCGATGATGATCGCCCCGGCGGCCCGAAGCCGGGCGACGACCTCGTGGTCGGACGTCTGTGCTTCAGCACTGGTTGCCGCCGAGCCGTCGCGCAGCGGCTCCCCCGCCACAGGGATGTTGTCTTTGATGGCGATAGGCACGCCGGCGAGTACCAGCGATGCCCGATCACCGCGGGCGTCCAACGCCGCGGCCTCCTCGAGCGCCCGCTCTGCTCGAACGACCTGAAAGGCGCCGATCCGGGGGTCATGGAGCTCTATTCGGCTCAGGGCGGCCGTCGTAGCCTCAACGGCGGTGAGGTTTCCAGAGCGAACGGCAGCAGCCAGCTCCACAGCAGTGGGGAGATTCATACCGTCAGTCTAAGAGGCCTTGACGCAACACGAAGCCGATCACGGTGACGGTGACGGTGACACCGTTCGGGTCGGAATCAGCTGGCTTACGGTTCCGGAGCTGTCCCGTCGCGCCCGATCAGGCGCACCGCACCCACCCGGCCTCACGCTCGCGGACCGCGCCCTCAAGGTCAAGAGCGCCCAGAGCCCCGCGCACGCCCGCCGGCGACAGGCCCGATCGCCGCGCCAGCTCTGGCAGGCTCCGCGGTGACCGGGCGCTGAGTGCGTCAAACACCCGAACCTGGTCGCTCGTGCGCCCGCTCCCGAGATCGACGGGACCGCCCGAATCGACTCCAGCACAATCGAGGGGTACCTGCACGGTGCGATCCGCCACGAGCTCGGCCATTTCGGCCGGAGTCGTGACGCAGACGGCATCGAATTCCCGGATCAGCCGGTGGCACCCCGCCGAGGTCGGGGAGGTGACTGGGCCGGGCACGGCACCGAGCGGCCGGCCGAGGGCAGCGGCGTGCCCGGCGGTGTTGAGTGACCCCGACCGCCAGCCCGCTTCGAGCACGATCGTCGCCAGGCTCGAGGCTGCTATCAACCGGTTTCTCTGCAAAAACCTCCACTTCGTCGGTGCCGCGCCGCAGGGCAGCTCTGACACGACGGCACCGTCGGCCGCGATGCGGGTGAGGAGCGCGTCATGACCGCTCGGGTAGAAGCGGTCCACTCCCCCTGCCAGGAAAGCCACGGTGAGCCCCTCGCTCGCGAGCGCCGCCCGATGGGCCATCCCATCGATGCCGTACGCTGCTCCCGAGACGATGGTGAATCCGCGATCGACGAGACCCGCGGCGGCTTCCATCGCCACGTGCTCCCCATACCCCGTGGCTGCCCGCGCTCCCACGAGCGCGAGGGACGTCGCAAGCCCGCGGAGTGCCGTCGCTGTGCCGCGCCACCACAGAGCGAGCGGCGCGTGTGTACCGAGGTCATCGAGCGGTCGGGGCCAGAGCTCGTCGTGAGGCAGAAGCAGGTGCGCTCCGACGCGTGCCGACTGTTGCAGCGACCGCACGACCTCCGTGGCACTCAGTCTCGGGCGCCAACGCAACAGGCCCTGTTCGACGCTGCCGCCCAGTTCGTCCTCGGAGTCGTCGCTCCCGTTCTGCCTCAGGAGTTCCGTGATTCGCGTCGGCGTCCAGGCGTCCAGAACCGCGGTGAGCGCAGCCTCGGCACCGAGGCTGCCAATCAGCAGGCCCGCCAGGCCATCCCCCGGTTCGACAATGCCCGTCCAGGCCGCACGAGCGAAGACGTCCGTTGCCGCGCGAACGGGATCCGGCTCCGATTCCATGCCCGACGAGCCCCCGCGCACACCCCCGGCGAGCGCCAGCACCTGGGCCTCCGGCAATCCGTAAATGTTCATGCTGTCATTCCCTTTCTCAGGTAGAGCGCGAGTCCTACGTGTTCGGGTCCGGGACGTGCTGCGCCTTCGAGGTCGGCGATCGACCAGGCCACCCTCAGCACGCGGTCGAAGCCGCGCATGGTGATGCCACCCCGCTCGAGGGCCCGCTCAAGGGCCGCCGTGGTGGCGGGCTCAAGCTTCGCCTGCGGACCACGCAGCCACGGCCCCGGCACTTGGGAGTTGAGTGCCCACGGCGTGTGGCGCAATCGTTCCGCTGCCGCGGCACGCGCATCGACCACTCGGGCGCGGGCCTGGTCGCTCGTGATGCGCGCACTGTCGGCAGCAACCCGAAGCTGGGCGGCCGTGATGCGTGTGACGCCGAGTTGAATGTCGATCCGGTCGAGGAGTGGTCCGGAGATGCGGGCCAGGTAGCGGCGCCGGGCGTTGGGCGGGCACGCGCATTCGAGGTCTCCCGCACCGTACTGCCCGCAGGGACAGGGATTGGCGGCCATCACAAGCTGAAATCGTGCCGGGAAGTTCGCGGTCATGTTGGCTCGATGGATGCTGATCGTCCCCGATTCGAGCGGCTGACGGAGCGCATCCAGTACCGGTGACGCGAACTCGGGCGCTTCATCGAGAAAAAGCACTCCGTGCGAGGCGCGCGCGGCGGCCCCCGGCCTGATCTGACCGGTGCCGCCACCCACCATGGCGGCCGCGGTGATGGTGTGGTGCGGGGCCTCGAGCGGCGGGCGCGTGATGAGCGCGCGCCCCAGCCCCCGCCCCGTGAGTGACCGCATTGAGCTGACCTCGAGCGAGGCCAAGGCATCGAGGTCCGGCAGCAATCCGGGCAACCTGGCCGCGAGCATGGTCTTCCCCGCGCCGGGAGGACCGAGCATGAAGACATGGTGGCCCCCGGAGGCAGCGACCTGCAGCGCGAGGATGGCATCGTCGTTGCCGATCACATCGACGAGGTCGAGCGACGTGGCCTCGTCGGGCGTGTCGCCCTGTGGCAGGATCACGTCAACCTCCCGCGGCTGGAGGGGCGCGCCGTGCCAGATGGCCGCGTCGCGCAGGGAGGCGACGGCGATCACCCGGACCCCCGGCACGAGTTCGGCCTCCGCGGCGTTTCCGGCGGGGACCATCACGGTGCTGTGGCCCAGACGTGCAGCAGCGACGACGCCGGGGAGGATTCCGGGTGTCGGTCGCAAACGGCCGTCGAGGGCCAGTTCTCCGAAGTGAACCACGGAGGCGACGGATTCCGGCGCGACGACACGGTCTGCTGCGAGGCAGGCGAGGGCGATGGCGAGATCGAACCCTGCCCCGTGCTTCGGAAGCGCGGCCGGTGACAGTGCGATTGTCAACCGGTGGTTAGTGAGCGGGCAGCCGGAGTTCGTCGCGGCGGCGCGCACGCGCTGTGTGGCCTGGGAGAGTGCCGCGTCTGGCAGACCGATGATGTTCATCGCCGGAAGCTGCGCGGAGATGTCGGCCTCCACCTCGACCATCGCACCCGTCAGGCCGAGGAGGGCCACCGCATGCGTTCGGGCGAGGGCCATCAGAACACGCCCCGAAGGTGTTCGATGACCGGTTCCCGGCCGCGAGCCGCGATGACAGCCACCGCGTCCACCCGTATTCGCTCCGGCCACACCTGCGCTTGGGTGCACCACAGACCGGCCAGACGTCGCAGACGGGAGAGTTTCTCGGCTGTGATGGCCTCGAACGGATGCCCGTATTTCGTGCTGCTGCGGGTCTTGACCTCCACGAAGACGACCTGTCGGGCCTGCTCGACGATGAGGTCGACCTCCCCGTCCGGGCACCGCCAGTTGCGCTCCACGATGCGATAGCCGGCGTCGATCAGGTAGCGGGCGGCACAGTCTTCTCCGTACCTGCCCAGTTCGTCTTTGCGTGCCACGAGTGCCTCCGGCCACCACAGTGGCCGTTCACCCTCGGCCGTGCCCGGTCAGGCACCATCTTCGTGCACTCGTGGAGGGACCGAGGCGTTGTGGAGGACCAAGGGTTTCAGAGACCCAGATCCACCAGGGCGTCCTGCACCCGGGATCATTTGGTCGACGCGATCAGCGTACGAGAATCGGTGCGGCGCTCGCGGGGGCGGCAAAGCGGGCATCCGTGTGCCGGAGCACGCGAAGCACATTCTGACCGGCGAGCGCCGCCAGTTCCTCGGCCGTCCAGCCGCGCCTGGCGAGCTCGGTGAGCAGTGCCGGGTAGCCGTCGACCCCGTCGAGACCGATCGGAAACTCCTCGGTGCCGTCGAAGTCGCCGCCGAGACCGATGTGACGGATGCCTGCTTCAGACCGCGCATGCTCCACATGGTCCGCCACGTCGGCGATCGTCACCTTGGGGGCGGGCGTGATCATCTCTCCCTCGGCCCATGCCGCGTACTCCGCGGAGAGGAATTGCGGAACGAACGTGACCATGACCACTCCCCCGTTGGCCTCGAGACGACGGAGAACATCGTCGGGCACATTGCGGGGATGGTCGTGCAGGGCGCGGCACGAGCTGTGGCTGAAGATCACGGGCGAGTCCGTGGCATCGAGTGCGGCGTGCATGGTGGCCGTGGACACATGGGAGAGATCCACGAGCATTCCCAGGCGGTTGAGCTCGCGCACGTAGTCGACGCCGCGGGCAGTGAGACCATCGTGCTCTGGTGCGTCCGTTGCGGAATCTGCCCAGGATGTGTTGTGCACGTGTGTGAGGGTGAGGTAGCGTACGCCGAGCCGGGCGAGCATGCGCAGCACCGCCGGCGAGTCGTTGAGGCAGTGAGCCCCTTCGGCACCGAGGAGCGAGGCGATGAGCCCGTTCGCGCGCGCCTCCTCGATGTCGGCGGCGCTCCGGGCGAGCGCGAACGTCGCAGGGTATCGAGCCACGAGACGGTGCACCCAGTCGATTTGCTCGAGCGTGGCCTGCACGGCATCCGCCCCGGCGAGGCCGTCGCTGACGTACACCGACCAGAACTGGGCCCCCACCCGGCCGGCACGGAGCCGCTCGATGTCGGTGTCCGTCTCGAGCCCGGCTTCGAGCCCATCGACCGAGTAGTCACGCGAGGCCCGGCATTCCCACGCCCAGTCGTTGTGCCCGTCGATCACGCTCGACAGGAGCAGGGCGCTGTCGACGACAGCTGAGGGGGACGAGGCTGACACGGATGCTGCGGCGGAGCTCATGTGAAAACGCTAGCAGCCGAGCCTTCCGCCTCATCCCCTACCGTGACCGCCGACCGCGGTGGATCCGCCCGGTCGGAACGCCGGCGGGCGCTCAGGCGAGGGTGAACAGACGGCGCACCACTCGTCCCTCGGCGAGCGCGTCGAGGCTTTCGTTCAGGTCGCTGAGCGGCCGGGTATCGGTGTGCAGCAGCTCGACCGGCAGGGCGCCCGACCGCCACATGTCAAGGTAGGCGGGGATATCGCGACTCGGCACCGAATCGCCCATGTAGCAGCCGAGCAGGCGGCGCCCCATGCCGGCGAACTGCAGGGCTGACGTCGTGATGGTCTGGTCCGGGTGCGGAAGGCCCACCGAGACGAGGGCGCCCCCACGGGTGAGGAGCGCAAGGCAGGCCTCCATGACCCGAGAGTTTCCCACCGCCTCGATGGCCAGGTCGACGCCGTCGCCGGCGTGCTCACCCACGAGAGCGGCTGCCTGATCGGGTGAGCCGGCCGCCGTGGCTCCGCAGCGCAGCGCGAGTTGCTGTTTCTCGGGCAACGGATCGATCGCGATCACCGTGGTACCCGCAACCTGCGCGGCCGCCATCACGGCCATCAGCCCCACCGCGCCAAGTCCGAACACGATCACCGACTGGTCGGCGGCCAGTTGGCCCGTGTTGAGTACGGCACCGATTCCGGTGAGTGCGGCGCACCCAAACATCGCGGCCACGTCGAACGGCACGTCGGGCTCGATCACGACGACCGACTCGCGCGCCACGACGGCGTATTGCGAGAAGGCGGACACTCCGAGGTGGTGGTTGATGCGCTCGCCCTCATCCGAGCGCAACAGCGCGTCACCGTGCAGCAGGTCTCCGGTGTTGTTCACCGCTGCTCCGCGGTGGCAGAGCGCGGGTCGGCCGGCGTGACAGGCACGGCACTCGCCGCAGCTCGGCACGAACACCAGCACCACGCGATCGCCGACGCTCACGTCGTCCACGCCTGCGCCCGTCGCGGCGATGGTTCCCGCCGCCTCGTGCCCGAGGGCCATGGGCAAGGGACGGATGCGGGACCCGTCGATCACCGACAGGTCGGAGTGGCACAGGCTCGCGCGCTCAATCTTGACGAGCACTTCGCCGGCTCGCGGTGATGGCACGGGGATCTGCTCGAGCGTGAGCGGCTCGCTTTCGGCATAAGGCCGGGCGGAACCGGCCGTGCGGAGGAGCGCGCTGAGCATCGTTGCTGTGGTCATGCCTTCCAACCTAACCCGCCGGCAGCCCGACCACATCTGCGCTCACCCGCCACAGCGGTCCACGTTCTGGGCTCCTCTGCCGTCGGGCCCTGACCGGGGCAGGCCAACACCCACGCACACGACGTACGCTCGGGACATGACTTTTCGCGACAACACCGTCGACCTCGGCATGCGCATCATGAACGGGTTCCACCGCACCCTGCTCGCGGTATCGCGGGGGCGGCTGGGGTGGACGATCGGCCCGATGCCGGCGGTCGAGCTGCACACGATCGGCCGTTCCAGCGGCGAGCGGCGCTCGACGATGCTGACCGCCCCCGTGCACGGTGACGGCCGCTACGTGCTCGTGGCGTCCAAGGGCGGTGATGATCGAAATCCGAACTGGTACCTGAATCTCGTCGCTCATCCGGAGGTCGAACTCACCATCCGGGGTTCGACGATACCGATGCGAGCGCGCACCGCAACGCCGGTCGAAAAAGCGGAATTGTGGCCCCAGATCGTGGCGGCGTATTCGGGCTACGCGGCGTACCAGACGAAGACCGACCGGGATATTCCCGTGGTTATCTGTGAGCCCCGCTGACACCGGGTCCGGCATCAGTGCGCCTGCTGCCCCGACGTGCAGGGCACGATCAACGTGCCCTGCTGCGAGGTGCCCTCTGTGACGCGGGCGGGTGATCTGGTCGCGAGGCGACCGGCCCGCACACGACGGTCTAGCTGACGGTTTCGAGCTCCTCAGCAACGGCGCTGGGGTAGGCCGGCGCCTGAACGCCCGCCATCTCCTCCAGCACCCGGATGACCTGGCAGCTGTAGCCGAACTCGTTGTCGTACCAGACGTAGAGAATCACCTTGTTGCCGTTGGCGATCGTCGCGAGTCCGTCGACGATGCCTGCCCGCCGAGAGCCGAGGAAGTCACTCGAGACGACCTCGGGAGAATCGATGAAGTCGATCTGCTTGTGCAGGTCGGAGTGCAGCGACATGGTGCGCAGGTAGGTGTTGACCTCGTCCTTGTCCGTACCGTTCTCCAGCGTGAGGTTGAGAATCGCCATGGACACGTCGGGGGTGGGCACCCTGATCGCGTTTCCGGTGAGCTTTCCGGCGAGTTCGGGTAGCGCCTTGGCCACGGCCTTCGCCGCACCGGTCTCGGTGATCACCATGTTGAGCGCGGCGGAACGTCCACGACGGTCGCCCGAGTGGAAATTGTCGATCAGGTTCTGGTCGTTCGTGAACGAGTGCACCGTTTCGACATGGCCGTCAATGATGCCGAAGCGGTCATTGATCGCCTTCAGCACCGGGGAGATTGCGTTCGTGGTGCAGGACGCCGCGGTGACAATCAGGTCGTCGTCGGTGATCGTGCCGTGGTTGATGCCGTGCACGATGTTCTTGAGCGCGCCCTTGCCCGGCGCGGTGAGGAGAACGCGCTCGGCGCCGGGGCACTTCAGGTGCTGGGAGAGGCCCTCGGCATCGCGCCACCGGCCCGTGTTGTCGACGACGACGGCGTTGTGGATGCCGTATTCCGTGTAGTCGACGGACGCCGGGTCGCTCGAGTGGATCACCTGAATGAGCGTGCCGTTGGCGAGGATGGTGTTGTTCTCCTCGTCGACCGTGATCGTGCCCTCGAAGGGACCGTGCACGGAGTCGCGTCGCAGCAGGCTGGCCCGCTTGACGATGTCGTTCGCGGACCCCTTGCGCACGACGATGGCGCGCAGGCGCAGGCCCTGCCCGCCGCCCGCGTGTTCGATCAGGATGCGGGCCAGCAGCCGCCCGATACGACCGAACCCGTAGAGCACGACATCGGTGCTGGTGCGCTCATCGAGTCCGTGCTGGTCAACGATGTTGGACAGTTCTGCCCGAAGAAATTCCTCCAGCGAGAGCTCCTGCGCATCCTGACGGTAGGCAATCGCCAGCCGGGCGAGGTCGATGGACGCGGCTCCAAGGTTGAGACGCAGCAAGGTCTGCAAGACAGGAAGCGTCTCTTCGAGGGGCAACTCGACGTCGGCGATATGGCGCGCAAACCGGTGCGCCTTGATCAGGCCGATGACTGATTTGTTGATCAGGCCACGACCGTACACGCTCGTCACGACGTTGTTGTCGCGATACAGACGACCGATCAGGGGAATCATCGCCTCAGCGAGTGCCTCCCGATCGATCCACATTTGACGGGCACGATCTGTCGGCTGATTCACAGGCTGCTTTCCTAAACCATCGTTGGTTTTCCGCCGCACGGGTGAAGGCGGATTGGTTCTTATTCGTCGAGTGCCAATTCCTTGGGCAGCTCGAATTCCTTGGAGGCGAGTTCTTCCACGTTGACATCTTTGAAAGTCAGTACGCGCACCGATTTCACGAAGC
>NZ_JPRS01000114.1 GCF_000738085.1 Cryobacterium sp. MLB-32 | reverse complement strand
CGAGCTCTTCGGTGACGTTGCGGTGAACGGCGAGTCCGCCGCCACGCAGGTCAAGGTCTTCGACCTCTACGGCGGAACCCTCAAGCCCCTCGAAATGGACGGCGACAACGCCATCCTCACCGGCACCACCGTGCACATCTCCTCCGACGCCGCCGGCCTCCTCAACTCCACCTTCAACACCGACGCCGTCGCCGACCAGCTCCTCGTCGGCATCGCCACCATCACCGTCGCCACCAAGTAACACCCCCCAAGTAACACCCCTCAAGTAACACCCCTCGCAGCAGAAGCGGGCCCGTCGCACACGCGACGGGCCCGCTCTCGTGCACCCACCCCCACCCCCGTCACCGTTCAGCCGCCCGCGCGGGGTGCGGAAGCCAGCGGATGTTTCACCGTGCGCCATCTTCCCGACCCTGCGCCGTTCGTTCCGTATGGTGCGCCAGCTTCCGGAACCTGAGCCGGCCTCCGCAGGGGTGCGGCGGCTGGGGAGGCGTCGTCGGGCGTCAGCCGGCGTGCGCGGCGGCGACCAGGGCCGCGTAGGTCAGGCCGCTGTCTTTGATCGTGCGCTCGAGGGTGTCGAAGTCCACGCGCACGATCCCGAAGCGCTTGTCGTAGCCGTACGACCACTCGAAGTTGTCCAACAGCGACCACACGAAGTAGCCGCGCACATCCGCTCCCTCCGCGATGGCGTCGGCGACGGATGCGATGTGGTCAAGGATGAAGCGGGTGCGGTCGGCGTCGTGCACCGCGCCATCCGCTGCGACCGTGTCGTCATACGCTGCACCGTTTTCGGTGATGTACAGCGGCGGGAGGTTCTCGTATTCGTGTCCAAGGCGCACCAGCAGTGCCCGGAGGCCGTCGGGGTTGACCTCCCAGTCCATGCCGGTGCGCGGCAGGCCACGGGTAGGAAAGGTGAGGTGCTCCGAACCAACCCAGGGAGAGCCTGACTCGCGGTCGGCGCCTCCGGAGTGGCTGTCGCCGACCGCAACGTCGGGATGCCCGCTCACGAGGTCGTCGTGGTAGTGATTCACGCCGAGGAAGTCGATCGGCGCGCTGATGATCTCGAGGTCTCCGGGCAGGATGACGTCGGGGAGGCCGTAGGGCTCGAGGTCGATCAGGGTGTCCGCGGGGTAGGCGCCGCGCAGCAGCGGGTCGAGGAAGATGCGGTTCGCGAGCGAATCGAGGCGGCGGGCGGCGTCGATGTCCACCGGGTCCGCGGCGTCGCGGGGGATGGCGTTGGTGAGGTTGAGCGTGATGCCCACCTGCTCCGCGCCGGCCGACCGCAGCGCCGTGACGGCGAGACCGTGGGCGAGGTGCTGGTGGTGCACGGCCGCGACGGCGGCGCGCGGTTCCTGCCGACCCGGCGCGTGCACGCCGGACGCGTAACCGAGCAGCGACGAACAGAACGGCTCGTTGAACGTGGTCCAGTGGGTGACCCGGTCACCCAGGGTCTCGTAGACATCCGTGGCGTAGTCGCGAAAACGGAATGCGGTGTCGCGGCTGGCCCAGCCACCCGACTCTTCGAGGGTTTGGGGCAGATCCCAGTGGTAGAGCGTGAGCCAGGGCAGGATTCCGGCTTCGAGCAGCTCGTCGACGAGTCGGGAGTAGAAGTCGAGCCCCTGGGGGTTCACCGCGCGGTCGCCCGGGCGCACGCGCGCCCAGCTGACGGAGAAACGGTAGCTGTCGAGGCCCAGTCGCTTCATGATCTGCACGTCGGCGGGCATGCGGTGATAGTGGTCGTCAGCGACCTCGAGGTCGTGTCCGCCGTGCACGGCACCCGGAATGCGGGCGAAGGCGTCCCAGATGGAATCTTCCTTGCCGCCCTCGTGTCCGGCGCCCTCCACCTGAGCGGCGGCCGTCGCCGATCCCCAGATGAATCCGTGCGGCCACGTGCCCTGTGTGTACTCGCGCTCTGACATAACGTCACGTTACCGCGCCTGGGCGACCCGGTTGCTGATACTCGACACATTAGGACGCCGCAGGCCGCGGATGCCGCGTGGCGGCTGCTACCGCGCCGCGGGTACCGCGGGCAGCTCGATCTCCCGGGTGCCCGTTCCCGGCTCGATGAGCGCGCCCATCCGGTCGGCCGCGAGCTGCGCCTGGTGTGCGGCGTCTTCGTTGGCGGCCTCCTGCATCGCGCTGGTCTCGCGCAGCGGCGGCGCCTTGAGGAAGAAGCTCAAGACGAAGGCCACGAGCACGACAGCAAGGCTCACCCAGAACACCGTGATCGTGGCGTCATTGAAGCCCACCAGGAACGGATGCGTGAGGCGCGGGTCGCTCGTGCTGAGGAACGAGGTGTCACCGTCGAGGGCACCGCCGACCGACGCCGGGTTGGAGAGCATGCCCAGGATGGTGGCGTTGGCCGGGTCGGCCTGCACCGTCGGGTCGGATGCGGCGGCCCGCACGCTGGCGAGGGCGACCGGGTCGCTGAACGCGGCGCGGAGGGTGTCGGGGATGCGGGTGAAGAGCACCGAGAAGAGCACCGCGGTTCCGAGCGTGCCGCCGATTTGGCGGAAGAACGTGGATGCGCTCGTGGCCACGCCCATGTCCCGCTGCCCGACCGAGTTCTGGCTCGCGATCGTGAGCGTCTGCATGAGCTGCCCGAGCCCGAGGCCGATCAGCAGCATGCCGATCATGGTGAACCACACGGGGCGGTCGGCGTTCAGGAAGGTGAGGGTGAGAAAGCCGGCCGACATGAACGCCGTGCCGATGGTGGGGAAGATGCGGTACTGCCCGGTGCGGGCGATGATCTGGCCGCTCGCGATGGAGGAGATCATCAGTCCGCCGATCATCGGCAGCATCAGGAATCCGCTCTGGGTGGGTGTCGCGCCGTTCACGAGCTGCAGGTACAGCGGTACGGTCATCATGGCGCCGAACATGCCGAAGCCCACGAGCACGCCAAGCACCGTGGCCATGGAAAAGGTCTGCGAGCGGAAGAGCGTGAGCGGGATGAGGGCATCGTCGCCCATCATGCGCTCGGCGAGGATGAAGCCGACGATACCGAGCACGCCGACGGCGTAGCAGGCGATCGCGGCCGGGGAGTTCCAGCCCCAGACGCGGCCCTGTTCGGCCACGAGCAACAGTGGCACGGCGGCGAGAATCACGGTCGTCGCACCCCACCAGTCGATGCGCACGGGGCGCGCGAAGTGCGGAATGTGCAGGTAGCGCAGCACGATCACGAGCGCGACGATGCCGATCGGGATGTTCACCAGGAATACCCAGCGCCAGCCGGTGATGCCGAGGATGCTCTCGCTGCCCGAGAGTACCCCGCCGATCAGCGGGCCGATCACGCTGGAGATGCCGAACACGGCCAGGAAGTAGCCCTGGTACTTGGCGCGCTCACGGGGAGCGAGCATGTCTCCCATGATGGTGAGCGGCAGCGCCATCAAACCGCCGGCGCCGAGGCCCTGGATGGCCCGGAATGCTGCGAGCTCGTACATGGAGTTGGCCATGCCGGCGAGCAGCGAACCGATCAGAAAGATGGTGATGGCGATCAGGAACAGCGGGCGCCGCCCGAAGATGTCGCTGAGCTTGCCGTAGATCGGTGTGCTGATACACGACACGATCAGATACGCGGTCGTCACCCAGGCCTGCAGGGCCATGCCGTCGAGGTCGTCGGCGATGGTGCGCATCGACGTGCCCACAATCGTCTGGTCGAGAGCCGACAGGAACATGCCTGCCATCAGGCCGAAGATCACGAACATGATCTGGCGGTGGGTCATCAGTGGTGCGGCGGCTGTCGGCTGCGGTGAAGTTTGCATTGAGTGCAAAGTTACACGGCGCGCACACGATCCTCAACCACTCGTCCGGGGGCTCACGGCTAAGCTCGAAAACGTGCCCGAACTTGCTCTGCCCGACGGGGAATCGCGGCCCGTCCGCCGCCGCACGCTCGCGATCCTGGTCTTCGCGGTGCTCGCCGCGGCATCCGTTGTCGGTGGCGCGCTCAGTGGCACCGTACCCGGCCGCACATCGTCATCGGATGCCCCGTCCGCCGTCGCGAGCGCCGCCGTTGCCACGCCGACCCCGCGTGCCACCCCCGCGTCCCTGCTCCCGCCGGTGCCCGTGCCGGTGTTTGATCGCAGCGCCCGGTCGATCGACGATCCGGCCAGTGCGTGGGTGGTCGTGAACAAGCACCGACCGCTTCAACCCGCGGACTATTCCCCCACCGACCTGGTGGCCGTACCGGTGCCGCACACGTGGCAGCCCCAGCTGCGGCAGGAGGCCTCCGCTGCCGTGGAGCAGATGTTCGCGGCGGCGCGCGATGAGGCCGGGCTGACCCTCGCCTCGAACAGCGCCTACCGGGGTTTCGCGGCGCAGACCCGGGTGTATGACGCGGCCGTCGCCGCGCGCGGGGTCGCCTCGGCGGATTCGAGTATCGCTCGACCGGGCAGCAGCGAGCACCAGACCGGCCTCGCCATTGATGTGGGCGCCGAGTCGGGCCGGTGCTCGCTCCAGGCATGTTTCGGCGATACCCCGGAGGGTCTCTGGCTGGCCGAGAACGCCGTGCGTTTCGGCTTTCTCCTGCGTTATCCGGCCGACAAGGTGGCCGTGACCGGCTACGAATTCGAGCCCTGGCATTTCCGTTTCATCGGCGCAGATCTCGCGACCGAGATGCACGATCAGGGGATCACGACGCTGGAAGAATTCTTCGGATTACCCGCCGCGCCGGGCTATTCCTGAGGCCGCCGACCGCCGTACTCAGGGGATTGCCAAGGACGCCGTGTTTAGGTGGGGCACCCCGTAAGCGACAAAGAAACGAATCCGTGCGCCAAAAATTCACTCCAGAACACCGCGACCAACTGCACAACCAGACGCGTGATCAGCTTCGCAACCGGTTGCAGAACGTGCCCCGCAGCTCCCCGCGCCGTGAGTCTTTTGAGCCCGTGCAGCCCCTCACCCGTCGCGAAGCCCGGGCCCAGCCGCGGCACAGTGTGCCCGCTGCCAGGAAGAGCCGGCATCTTGTTCTGACCGGTGTCGTCGCCCTCGCCTGCGCACCCATTGCGATCGGCATCGTGCTCGCCACCTCCGGAGGCCCGGCCGACGCGTCGAGCTCCGCATCCAGCGTGCAGGCGACGCCCACGCCGGAGGCGAGTGTGACCGCGGCTCCCGCAGCCAAACCGGAGCCCACCGTGAGCAGCATGGTCGCCAGCGATGCCGTCACGCCTATTCCGGCAGACGGCACGTCAACCGGCCCGGTGACCGGCGGCACTGTCGTCACCCTCACCGGAGCCGACCTCGACGCCGTCGTCACGGTCAACTTCGGCGCGAATGCCGGAACCGTCGTCTCAGCCACGGAAACGACCATCACCCTCCAGACTCCGCCGTCGACCGACTACGGCCCCGGAGTCGTTCCGGTCGAGCTCCTGAACGCCGCCGGCACCCCGATTGTCATCTCCGAGAGCCCCGCGCCCAGCGCCAGTCCGAGCCCCACGGCGACACCGGCGCCCGTGGCATCCGCCGTTCCGGAGCCGCTCACCTTCAGCTACGTGCCCGATCCCCGGATCACCGCGCAGATCGATTACGTGAACGCGCACTGGAACGACTACAACTACGCCGAGTACGGCAACCTGCGCGGCACCGACTGCGTCAACTTCACCAGCCAGTCGCTGATCGAACGCGGCTGGACGATGGACGCTGAGTGGTCGTTCGATAAGGCCGGCAATTACTACAGCCCGGCCTGGGCGAGCTCCACGGCATTTGCCGCCTACCTCACGGCGCACCCGGAGCGGGCCACGCCCCTGACTGACGAGCAGCGCGACCGGGTGAAGGTGGGCGACATCGTGCAGTTCGACTGGGACCGCTCCGGCGACCGCGACCACACGGGCATCGTCACGAACGTCACGAAAACGGCTGCCGGCATCACGATCGCCTATGCCGGCCACACGGCCAACACCATTGACAACTCCGTTGACGAGTCGCTCGCCAAGTCCGGCGGAACGGTGTCGTACTTCAGCGTGAAGTAGCAACCTCCCAGAGTGCTGCATGGAGGCCCGGTCTGCTGCGCGGGCCGGGCCTCATGTGGTTGTCTTACTATGACCGGTTTGGGGTTCTCATCGGTATCCGACGAATTGAGGCAATTGTGGCGTTCACCCGGTGGCAGAGGGTCGGTGCGGCCGCGGTCGTCGGCGCCGTGGTTGTCGTGGGGGCTACCTCGCTCGTGGTGCAGGCCCTGGCCGATCCGTCGACGCCGGCAGCCGTCTCGACGCCGATTCCGAGCGAAACGGATGCGGCCCCGCGCGCCACGCCGACGGCCACGGCCGCTCCGGTGCCGGTTGCCACCGTCGCGCCGCTGATCCCCGCCGTGCAGGCACAGGTGGACTACGCGCTCGCGCACTGGACGAACTACAACGCCGCCGAATACGGTGTTCTCGGCGAGAATGACTGCGTCAACTTCGCGAGCCAGACGCTCATCGAACGCGGTTGGACCATGGACGCCACCTGGAACAATCCGCTCACCGGCAACGCCTACGGGGCATCCGCCGCGTGGCGCAGCTCGACGGCCCTCATGCACTACATGGCCGACTCCGGACGGGCCACCGCCCTGACGGACCAGCAGCGCGACCAGGTGAAGGTCGGCGACATCGCGCAGTTCGACTGGGACAACTCCGGGGACCGCGACCACACGGGCGTGGTCACCAAGGTCGAGCGCGTCGGCGACACCATCGCGATCTCGTTTGCCGGGCACACCCTCGATTCCGACTACCGTTCGGTCGACACGGCGATCACGGTGGACCACCCGGGCGGCACCGCCTACTACTGGAGCATCCCCTAGTCAGGTGTGAGGTTCGGCTCGCGCGGTCTCGATCGCTCCTCCGTCGCGCCTCGACCAGCGATTTTGCTGGTCGAGGTGCGAGCGATCGAGACCTCGTGACGCGTTCTTCTTGCTGGTCGAGGCGCGAGGCACGAGCGCTTGGATCGAGCCTGTCGAGATCGAGACCCCGTGACCCGACCTCTCGCTGGTCGAGGCGCGAGGCACGAGCGCTTGGATCGAGCCTGTCGAGATCGAGACCCCGTGACCCGACCTCGCGAACCGCCCCCCGCTACGCGATCGCGGCGTCCACGATCGCCTTCGCCTCGAGCTGCACGGCGCGCAGGTGCTCGTCGCCGAGGAAGGACTCGGCGTAGATCTTGTACACGTCTTCGGTACCGCTCGGGCGGGCCGCAAACCAGGCGTTCTCGGTGGTGACCTTCACGCCGCCGATGGCCGCGCCGTTGCCGGGAGCCACACTGAACTTGCCCGTGATCTTCTCGCCGGCGAGCTCTGTCGCCGTGATCGCGTCACCGTTGAGCTTGGCCAGCGCGGCCTTCTGCGCGGGCGTTGCCGCGGCATCCACTCGTGCGTACGACGGCGAACCGAAGTGCGCGGCGAGCTCGGCGTAGCGCTGGCTCGGGGTCTTGCCGGTCACGGCGAGAATCTCCGCGGCGAGCAGGGCGAGCAGGATGCCGTCCTTGTCCGTGGTCCATACGGTGCCGTCGAAGCGTACGAAGCTGGCGCCCGCGCTCTCCTCGCCGCCGAACGCCACCGAGCCATCGATCAGCCCGGGAACGAACCACTTGAAGCCCACCGGAACCTCCCAGAGGTCACGGCCGAGAAAGCCGGTCACCCGGTCGATCATGGTCGACGAAACGAGCGTCTTGCCGACGGCGGCATCCGCTCGCCAGCCCTCGCGGTGGCTGTACAGGTAATCGATGGCCACGGCCAGGAAGTGGTTCGGGTTCATCAATCCGCCGTCGGGCGTCACGATGCCGTGACGGTCGGCGTCGGCGTCGTTGCCGGTGAGCAGGTCGTACTCGTCTTTGTGGGCCACCACGGATGCCATCACCGACGCGCTCGACGGATCCATGCGGATCTTCTCGTCCCAGTCCAGGGTCATGAAGCGCCAGGTGGGGTCGACGTGCGGGTTCACGACGGTGAGGTCGATCTCGTACCGGTCGCGGATGGCGCCCCAGTAGCCCACGCTCGCGCCGCCGAGCGGGTCGGCGCCGATGCGGATTCCGCTGGACTTGATGGCGGCCATGTCGATGATGTTCTCGAGGTCGTTCACGTAGCTGCCGCGGAAGTCGTAGGTCTCCACGGCACTCGGCTCGCTCACGGTCACGTCCTTCAGGCCGGCGGCGATGAGCTCGTTGGCGCGGTTGGCGATCCAGGAGGTGGCGTCGCTGTCGGCCGGTCCGCCGTGCGGCGGGTTGTACTTGAAGCCGCCGTCCATCGGCGGGTTGTGGCTGGGGGTCACCACGATGCCGTCGGCGAGGTCGCCGTGCTCGGCGCGGTTGTAGGCGAGGATCGCGTGGGACAGCGAGGGGGTCGGCACGTAGTCGTTGAACTCGTCGACGAGGGCGCGCACGCCATTGGCCAGGAGCACCCCGAGGGCCGTCGTGTATGCGGGGGCGCTTAGCGCGTGCGGGTCGGTTCCGATGAACAGCGGCCCCGTGATGCCCTGGCTCGCGCGGTATTCCACGATGGCCTGCGTGGTGGCGATGATGTGTTCTTCGTTGAACGCGGTGTTGAGTGAGCTGCCGCGGTGCCCGGAGGTGCCGAACACCACCCGCTGGGCGGGGATATCCACATTGGGTTTCAGATCGTAATACGCCTTGACCAAAGCCACGACATCGATCAAGTCAGTTTCCTGGGCGGGTGTTCCTGCGCGTTCACTCATATGCCCATAATGGCACCCACAGTAAGCTGTGAGCCATGCCAGAGACACCCAATGTGACATACAGCTTCCTCGGACCCGCCGGAACCTTCACCGAAGCGGCCCTGGCCCAGGTGCCCGAGGCGCAGGGCAAGCCCTGGCGTGCGGTCAACAACGTGGGCGAAGCGCTCGCCGATGTCGTCTCCGGGCGCAGCGTCGCCGCGATGATCGCGATCGAGAATTCCGTCGACGGCGGTGTCTCCGCCACGCAGGATGCCCTGGCGAGCGTGCCCGGCCTGCGCATCATCGGCGAATACCTCGTGCCGGTGAAATTCGTGATCGTTGCCCGCCCCGGCACCACGCTCAAGCAGGTGCGCGTGATCAACGCGCATCCGGTGGCTTATGCCCAGTGCCGCGTCTGGCTGGAGGCGACCCTGCCCAACCACGGCCACATCCCGGCGTCGAGCAACGTGGCGGCGGCCAGCTCGCTCTTCGAGAACGGCCTCGCGGATGCCGCGATCGCCCCGCCCGGAATCGACCAGCACTACGACCTGGTGGAACTCGCCCACGACGTGGGCGACAACCCCAACGCCGTCACGCGATTCGTGCTCGTGGCGCGCACCACCGAGATCCCGCCGCCCACGGGCGCCGATAAGACGAGCCTCATCGTGGAGCTGCCGGACGACCGCTCCGGTGCCCTGCTCGAGATGCTCGAGCAGTTCGCCACCCGTGGCGTGAACCTGAGCCTGATCCAGTCCCGCCCCATCGGGGATGCCCTGGGCCGGTACCGCTTTGTGATCGACGCCGACGGCCACATCCTCGACGAACGCATGAGCGACGCGCTGCTCGGCCTGCGCCGGTTCAGCCCGAACGTACTTTTCCTCGGCTCCTACCCGCGAGCAGACCGGGCGCCGAACGAATTCACCTCACGCTATGACAACGAGATCTTCATCGAGGCCCGCCAGTGGCTCACCGAACTGATCACGGGCGAGCCGAGGGCCTGATGAACGGCGACCCGGTCTTCGACCCGCGCCACGACGCTGTCTTCCAGCGCGGTTATGAGGCCGGCACGACGCCGCGCACCGGCACGGCGTCACCGGATGCGGCGTCACCCGTCGCCCAGACGCCCGCCGCCGCATCCGCCTCGTCGACGGCCCCCGTTGCCCCCACCGCCGCGGACACGCTGCGGCAGAGCCTGGCCGCGCTGAACGATGCCGAGCGCCCGGCGCCGCCGCTCGCCGAACTCACCGATACCCAGCTGCACGAAACCACCGTGCACGATGCTGCGGGGATCACCCCGAAGAAGCGGTCACTGCCCAACCCGTTCATCATCGGGCTGTGGGTGCTCGGCCCCGCTCTGATCTGGGGAGGCGGATGGTTGGCCGTGCGCGCCACGAGTACTTTCTCCTCCGGCGGCACGAACTACAACTCCGATGAAGTGCCCTGGGACGTGTTGTACGCCCAGTTCTTCTACACGATTTCCCCGACTCTGGTCACGGCAGGCATCACCACGATTCTCGGCCTGCTGTTCTGGCACGCCTGGACATGGCGCGCCGCCCGCCGCTAACCCGAATCCGCGAACTACGCGGGAACGCGCACAATCATCGAGTTGCGATCGGCCCGCAGCGTCATCGCGCGCACAGGGCCGAACTCGTCACCGTCGAGCTCGAGCTCCTGCGGGTGCTCAAGCACGATGCGCACGTCTGCCCCGCGCAGCGTGGTCATCACCCGTTCGGTCGTCGAGCTGGTGCGTTCAATAATCTTTCGCCCCACGGCCGAACGACGCAGCACCCCGTTCTCCCAGGTGACGCGGCGCCAGATCATCAGCCAACCGAACACGCCTTTGGGCTGCAGCACCGCAATGTCGAGAATGCCGTCGTCGAGACGCGCGTCGGGCAGGAACTGAATATTGCCCGGCAACAGACCGCAGTTCGCCACCAGGATCGAACTCACATGCGCCGGCCGGTCGGTGCGGCCCTCCACGCTGTAGCGAATGCGGAACGGCCGCAGCGTGGGCAGCGCCCGCACGCCCGCGTCGACATAGGCCAGCCAGCCCACCTGCTTCTTCAGGGTTGAATTCGTGTTCGCGATCATCTGCGCGTCGATGCCCAGACCCGCCATCACGAGGAACACGTGCTCTGTCGTCTTATGGTCAGCGGAGGTGATCGATGCAACGCCCACATCCATGGACAGGTCCGTCCCGCCGAAGGCGATCGCAACGGCCGTGTCGATGTTGCCGAGCGGCAGCTGCAGGTTGCGGGCGAGCAGGTTGCCCGTGCCGGCCGGCACGATCGCGAGGCTCACGGCAGAACCGCGCAGCACCTCGGCGACGGCCCGCACGGTGCCGTCGCCGCCGGCGACGAGCACGATAGTGGCCCCGGCGTGCAGAGCGTCCGTGGTGGCCTGCTGGCCGGCATCCGCTTCGCTGGTCTCGAACCAGTGCGCCTCCGGCCAGCCGGCCGATGACTCGGCGGCGGCCACGCTGACGCGCAGCTTCGCGAGGTTGACCTTGATCGGGTTGTAGACGACGGCAACCTGCGGCTTGATGGGGGGCGTGCCGGTGGCTGTCACGTTGCTTAGGGTATCCGGTCGAGTTGCTGGGCGCTTGTAGACTTGCGCCTGTGATTGATCCGGTGCTGTTACGCGAAAATCCTGACCTCCTCAAGCGTTCGCAGGAGGCCCGTGGCGACTCCGTTGAGGCGGTGGATGCCGCGCTCGTAGCCGACGCCGAGCGACGCGCCTCCATCACGGCATTCGAAGACCTGCGCGCGGCGCAGAACCTGTTCGGCAAGACAGTGGCCCAGGCCCCTCCCGAAGAGAAGAAGGCCCTTGTGGCCGAGGCGCGCGGCCTGGCCGCGGGCGTCAAGGCCGCCGGCGTGGTGGCCGCCGAGGCCGAGGAACGGTTCACGACGATCGCCAAGACCATCGCGAACCCCATCATTGACGGAGTTCCGGCCGGTGACGAAGCGAACTTCGTCACCCTCCGCACGCACGGCGAGACCCCGGTGTTCGACTTCGAACCGCGCGACCACCTCGAGCTCGGCGAGCTGCTCGGCGCCATCGACATGCCCCGCGGCGCCAAGGTGTCTGGCACCCGCTTCTACTTTCTTAAGGGCATCGGCGCGCGGCTTGAGATCGCGCTGATGAACATGGCCCTCGACCGGGCGCTCACGGCCGGGTTCGTGCCGCTGATCACCCCCACGCTCGTGCGACCCGAAATCATGGACGGCACCGGCTTCCTCGGCGAGCACAACGACGAGGTCTACTACCTGCCCGGCGATGACCTCTATCTCACCGGCACGAGCGAGGTCGCGCTCGCCGGGTACCACAAAGACGAGATCCTCGACCTGAGCGACGAGCCGCTGCGCTACGCCGGCTGGAGCACCTGCTACCGCCGCGAGGCCGGCTCGGGCGGAAAAGATACCCGCGGCATCATCCGCGTGCACCAGTTTCAGAAGCTCGAGATGTTCACGTACGTGCTGCCCGAAAACGCCGAGGCCGAGCACGACCGCCTTGTGGCTCTGCAGGAGGGCATGCTGCAGTCGCTCGGCCTCAGCTACCGCGTGATCGACGTGGCGGCCGGCGACCTCGGCTCAAGCGCCGCCCGCAAGTTCGACATCGAGGCCTGGGTTCCCACCCAGGGCGCCTACCGCGAGCTCACGAGCACGAGTAACTGCACCACGTACCAGGCGCGTCGCCTCGACATTCGTTACCGCACCGAAACCGGCAAGACGAGCCCGGTCGCCACCCTCAACGGCACTCTGGCTACCACTCGCTGGATCGTGGCGATTCTCGAAACGCACCAGCAAGCGGATGGCTCGGTGCGCGTTCCCGAGGCTCTCCGCCCGTACCTCGGTGGACTCGAGCTGCTCGAACCCCTGCCCGTGAAGCCGGGGAGCGCAGCCAAGTGAGCGCGTCGGTGGAACGGTGGCTGATCGCGCTGGACATCGACGGAACCACCATGCACGAAGACGGCACGATCAGCGACGCCGTGCTGGAGCAGGTATCCCGCCTGGCGCTGGCCGGACACGAGGTCATGCTGGCCACGGGCCGTTCGGTCGCGGCAACCCTGCCGGTTCTTGACCGACTCGCGATCACGCCGCGCTACGTCGTGTGTTCCAACGGCGCCATCACGATGCATCGCGATGCGAGTGCGCCGATGGGGTACCGGCGGGAGTGGGTCGAAACCTTCGACCCGTCCGACGTGCTCAACTCGATTCGCCCGCACCTCTCCAATGCTCGCTTCGCGGTCGAAGACGAGCACGGTTTCTACCGCTACACCGAGCCGATTCCGGATGCCACGATCGGCATGGACAGCGAGCACGTCGACTTCGCTGAACTGCTGCGCCACCGTGCCACGCGCGTTGTCGTGATTTCCCCTGACCACGACATGGAGGATTTCCTCACGGTTGTGGAACGGATGGGCCTCAACAAGGTGAGCTATGCGATCGGCTGGACGGCCTGGCTCGATATCGCCCCCGACGGCGTGAACAAGGCGACGGCGATGGAACGGGTGCGCATCGAACTGGGTATCCCACGGGAGCGGGTGATGGCCGTCGGCGACGGCCGCAACGACATCGACATGCTGACATGGGCAGCCCTGCATGGCCGCGGTGTGGCGATGGGGGAGTCCCCCGATGACGTGCTGGCGGTGTCAAACGAGATCACGGCGCACGTGACGGGTGACGGTCTCGCGCTGGTGCTCGCCACCCTCTAGGGGCGTCCAGCACCCGCTCAGGTGTCTCTGTCAGTCTGAGAAGCCTGCCGTCCGTGTAGAATCGGGCGGTGTTCATCTTCGGACGAACAGGGAGGGCTGTCCGAGCGGCCGATGGAGCCAGTCTTGAAAACTGGTGGGCAGAAATGTCTCGTGGGTTCGAATCCCACGCCCTCCGCAGTGTTTTTTATCCATGTGTGACAGTGTCATGGCCGGCACACCGATGAAAGGACCTGAGTGAGCGACCAACTTCGCCCCCGTTCGAACGGCTCGAAGAACCTCTCGACCGTGGCACGCCACGGTCGGCAGAAGCGTTCCAGCGCGCTCAAGACGGTGGCCCGGTTCGTCGCGGCAGGTTTGGCGGTGGTTTTGGTCTCCAGCGTGTCCGTGGCCGCGATCGCCACGTTCGACGTGGCGAAGAGCGTGCAGCCCAGCGTGCACCTCGATAACGAGACCAAGGGGCCGGTTCCCTCGATCGGCGCCATCGACGGCGGCGTCAACATGCTCGTCGTCGGCAGCGACAGCCGCAAGGATCAGGACGCCGTCTTCGGCCCCGAGGACTCCACCGGGGACCTCAACGACGTCACCATGCTGCTGCACATCTCCGAGGACCACACCAACGCATCCGTGATCAGTTTTCCCCGCGACATGTACGTGCCGATCCCCTCCTGTAACAAGATCGACGGCAGCGGGTCGTATAACGCGATGAGCCGGCAGAAGATCAACACCACGCTCACCTACGGCGGGCTGGCTTGCACCGTGGCGACGGTGGAGAAGCTCACCGGCCTGGATATCCCGTTTGCGGCCGAAGTGCAGTTCAGTGGCGTGATGGCCATGTCGACCGCGGTCGGCGGCGTTCCGGTATGTGTGGCCGAACGCATCGAAGATGAGTACACTGGGACGTTTCTCGATCCCGGCGAGCACACCCTCCAGGGCTTCGAGGCCCTGCAGTTCCTGCGCACCAGGCACGGTCTCGGTGATGGCAGCGACCTGACCCGCATCAATAACCAGCAGCTCTTCATGTCGTCGCTCGTGCGCACCATCAAGAGCGCCGACACCCTGTCAGACCCCACCAAGGTCTACTCCCTGGCCAAGGCCGTGACGGGCAACATGCGGCTCTCGGACAGCCTCAACAATGTGTCGGTCCTGGCCTCGATCGCGGTTGCGCTGAAGGACATCGACCTGAGCAAGGTCGTCTTCGCCCAGGTTCCCACGGGTAATGTGACGGGCGGTGTGGCGCCCTCGCAGCCCGCCTTCAAGAACATGTTCACCGCCATCGCCGCGGATGAGTCCATCCAGCTGAGCGGCAAGACGGGGAGCGGTACCGTTGCAGACCCGAATGCCCCCGTTGCGGCCGAACCAGCTCCGGCGACAACCGCCGACCCGGCCGTCCCCGCGGACCCCGCTGCGACGCCCGTTCCCACCGAAGCGCCGGGTGCGGTCCTCGACAAATCAGTCACCGGGCAGACCGCCGCCGACTACACCTGCACGTCGGGTCGCTTGCTCAAGGACCAGTAGTCCTGAACACCGCTCGCGTACGGCTAGGATGGACAGGTGTGTTTGCCTCGCAAGCACCAAGGAGACGTCGCATAGTTCGGCTTAGTGCACCACCCTGCTAAGGTGGAGTACCCTTTACGGGGTACCGTGGGTTCAAATCCCACCGTCTCCGCAGTCATCGAAACCCCTGAATCCCATGTCGCAACTGGGAGTCAGGGGTTTTGTTTTGCCTTCGAATCGGTGGTTGCCCACATTGTGCGCCGAGTAGCGCTTTCGCGCGTGCTGCGTCGCGCCTGCTCAGTGTGCGGGGGTGGGTCACCGGAAGTATTCAGGCCTGGAGACGTAGGTGTCGGAGACGAACATGACACCACTGGAGGTGCTGAGAAGTTCCTGGACCGCGCCGATCAGCTCGCCGGCGTTGTGGGGCGGGAGCACGGTGATGAGCATGGTCAGGGTGTCGTATTCGTTGAAGAGTAAAGCCCCGGAGTGTTGGCCGTGGTGTCCGATTCCGGACACCCCTGACACCGACGTGTAGCCGGTGGCTCCGGCGGAGGTGATCAGTTCGCGGATTGCGGGGGCGTCGCGGGCGGGAACGACAACCTCCAGCCGGGTCATGTGGGTCAGGTTGTTCATGGTCATCTGCCTTTCAGTGGGGTGGGGGCGGCCGTCCAGCCGTATGTGGTGTATCGGTACCACGGGCCTGCGGAGTCATGGCGTGCGGTCAGGGTGATCCAGTCGTTGTCGAGCAGGTTGCGCAACACCTGGTTTCCGGAAACGATGCTTCCTATGCTCGCCAGGGGCGCCTGGATGATGACGGTCAGTCGCATTGGTTCGTGGAACAGGTGATCGCCGAGGCCGACGGATTGCCAGGGCAGGCCGCGGCGGAGGTCGCCGGCGTGTCCGGCGAGGACTCCGATGGTGCCGACGGCATTGTGGATGGTTTTGGTTCCGGCGCCCAGGGTGGCGGGGTTGAGGGCGGAGAAGTAGTACTGGTGATTGATCCACTGGGCGACCACCAGGGGGGCGGTCATGATTGTTTCCAGCGCGGTCCCGTCCGGGTCTGACTCTGTTCGGTAGGAGTGGAGGAATACCCGCCGGTCCAGGTTGACGCCGCGGGTCATCTCACGAGGTCCGATGATCATTGCGGCATTTCCCGCGAGCCCCAGCTCCGGATACACCTCCGCCCAGTCGTGGGCGCGCCCCTGCACGCGGGCGGGGGAGCGCGGGGACGCTCCGGGCAAGTCCTGGGCGCGCTCCCTGACCAGCATCTCGCCGGCTGTGTGCTGGGCCCGGTCGAAGGCGTGCGCCGCATCGACGTGACTCTGCGGGATGAGGTGCCGGTCCAGGAGTGTGACGGCGTCGGTCACGGTGTTGTGCTCAGCGGCGATGAAGAAGCTGTCGGAGGGAATGTCGATTCCGCGGAGCGCAAGGTGGGCGCGGACCGCGGGGTCGTTGAAGATGGCGGCGGAGGCGCGGGCGTTGGCCGCACCGGGGTTGCCGCCGCAGGCGCCACAATCCAACGCTGACTGGTACAGGTTGTTCGTCGACTCGGATGCGTGGCCGGCGAGCACGATCAGCGGGGCGAAATGGGCGATTCCCATCATCCGTAACGCGGTTTCGGCCATGGCGGCCCGCTCATCCAGGGTGAACGTATCGGTGACAGTCACGTTGCTCGGGAGAGTGGCTGTCGAGGGGGTCAGGAATCGGTGGATTCGCGCCTGCAGCGTTGGGCTGAGAGTGCGCAGCACGCTGACGGCGCCGAACAGCCAACCGGATACCTCCGCGAAGGCGAATGGTGTGACTGTGCCTGAGTCGGCACGGTGAGTTGACCGCCGGAGGGCGTCCCGGGCGCGACCGCGCATGATGTGGTCATCGGCGTTCGCCGAGGGGGTTGGGTGTTCGGTGAGGTGGTGCCGGGCGGTCAGGAGGGCCGGCAGGGCATTGATGCCTCCGCGGGCCCGGTAGCGGGAGAAGCGAACGGGGACGCCGAAGAATCCGGCGAACCCGAACGTTTCGACCTCGGGGAGCACTTCGATGTGACGCCGCATTCCTTCGGATCGGGGATCGATACACATCACGAGCTGCAGCTGGGGACGAGGCGTGCAGGGATCGGTGTTCTGGAGGACGTCCATCAGGGTGGCGCGGTAGTGCAGTTCGTAGGCCTTTTGCCACGTCACAGCGTGGTCGGACACCGGATGGGTGGCCAAAACCCAGCTCACGGCCGTGATGTCGTCCCGTTCTGCTCGACTGCCGGCGATCGACCGGGCAACCTGCTCGGCCCGGTTCCAGAGGGACGGTGGCATCTCGTCGGCACGGACGGGGCTGTGCGGTGGGAGCAGGCGGGGCGCGCCGAGCACGGCGTTGAGGGTCACTCTCACGCCCAGGTAGGAGAGCAGATCGATGTCCCCGATCTTCTCGGCCCGCCACTTGATGTGGCTGACCCAACCCGGCAGATGTTGGAGCTCGGTTCGGAGCGTCTCCGTCACCGCCTCCGCGGGGATTCCGAGTGTGCCCAGCGCCCACGCCAGTGCGGCATCGGGCTCGACGGGCACTTCGGCCAGCGCCCGGCGTACACTTCGGGGGAGCGCCGGGTCCCGGCGGGCCAGAGTTCGCCAGGCCTGGTAGAAGCCGTGCTGCTTGTGGGGCATCACCCAGAGCGGGTCCGCGTTCACGTAGGACGATACCCAGGTGGCCAGGTACTCGTCCAGCCAGGGCGCCGATGGTTCGATAGCGGCGGGAGAATTCCACTGCGAGTTCTTCATGTCCAGGATCGCCACGCTCATCATGGACACGCTTTCCCCGCCGATGGTGAGCTGTCCGGTGAGTTCGGGGACTCGCTCGCCGAGGGCCGCCTCGAGGTCTGCGGTGATGATACGGCCCCGATCGGCGTCGGCGAGGTAGGCGTCCCGGGACCGGGTGAGGACCACGCCCGGGGCGACGGCGGTCTCGAATGGACGAGGTTCGTGGCCCGCGAGAGGGTTCACGGCGATGAAGGACTCCACCGGCCAGGACGGCACAATGTCCTGTGCCGCTCTGGCCACCTGGGCACGAAGAATCAGATTCATGACAGCACTCCTGTGGTCACTGGCGGGCGGGGGATGGCTGGCGGGCGGGGGAGGGAGGCCGTCACGGTTCTGGAATAAACGAGGTCACGCAGGTGCGCAAGCCGGTGCGGGTTGCGGGAGAGCAGCTGGACCGCGATCAGGCCGACGGAGGGCACGGCGAGCAGCCAAGCGGGGGCGGCGTTGATCGTGGTCGAGGGTTCCACTGCCCCGGTGAACAACTGCAGGAGGGCTACATACCCGAACGCCAGCACCACGATTGAGGCCGTGCCGGTGAGGAACGTTCGGGGCGAGAAAGTGGTGCCCAGCACTGTGCCCAGGGTAACGCTGGCGGTCACGGCAACGAACACGAGCAGAGCGCCACCGGCCGGTGACACGCTGGGGGCGAACATCCACTTGGCTGCGGCCAGCGCCGCCAACGGAACCAGGACCGAGAGGGTCACCGCTGAAGCGAGTGTGAACGGAGAGTGGATCTTTCTGGGTGGGAGGTCGCGGTCGATGGCGCGCTGGCGCACCCCCATACCGGCCCCGAGAAAGAGAGTGGACTTGAAGAGGGAGTGGGCGACCAGGTGGAAGATTGCGGCCGCAAACACTCCCAAACCGCAGGCCATGATCATGAAACCCATCTGCGCCATTGTGGAGAACACCAACCGACCCTTCACATCCGGCCGGACCAGGCGGACGGCCGAGGCGTACACGAGCGTCACGGCACCGGCCGCAAACACCCCGATCATCACGCTCTGGTGCGGAGCGATGGCCGGGGCGAATCGGATCAGCAGGATCGCACCGGCGTTGACCACGCCGGCGTGCATCAACGCGGACACCGGCGTGGGCGCCGCCAACGTGAACGGCAACCAGCCATGAAAAGGGATCTGGCTGGAGCGAGCCAGCGCCGAGACCACGAGCAGCAGGGCGCTGGTCAGTTGAACCGGAAGCGGCAACGACTGCGCAACCGCACCAAGCTGATCCAGGGGGATATCTCCTCGGGCGGCGACCAGCAGGATGGCGACCGGAACTAGGAAGGCCATGTCGGCGATCATGAACCGGAATCCGGTGCGCCGGACCCCATCGCGGGCCTGCGCAAGCGGTCGATAGGTTGCCAGGAGCACAACGAGGGCCGCCCCCGCTCCGATCCAGGCCACGGCGAACAGGGCTACCGACCCGGCGCACACCATCAACACGGTGAAACCGGTGAGCAGATTAGCTGCGACGACAAACCAGACCTGTCGAAGATCACCCCGGAGGTATCGAATCGCGAACACCTGGATCAGCGCGCTGAGTCCCAGCACCAGCATCGACAAGATCAACGCCAAGGCGTCCAGGCGCACGGAGGTGGACCCGAACATCACCTGCTCAGGCTGGTGCGGCGCGACAACGGATGCGAGGGCGACCGCGACAGTCGCGACGAACCCGACCCCGACCAGGATTGCCGCCAGGCGGGCGGCCCTGTCCCCGCGTGCCCCCGCCCAGCCGAGGAGCGCTGCGCAAAGCCCCGCGATCCACGGAGTGAGGGTCACGCTAGCCACAACAAACCAATCAGACATTGACACCTCTCAAAACAAGACCTGCAAAACAGGAAAAGCATAGCACGTGTTCAGTGTCTGGAATTGAGTGTAGAGAGAAGCCCGTCGGGTGGGAGATAATTGATAGATGGCGACCTGGACGTTTCTGACCAATCACGCCCACGTGTTGCTCTGCGTGGCGGAGAATCCGAACGTGCGGTTACGCGACGTGGCCGTTCAGGTCGGCATCACGGAGCGAGCGGCGCAACGCATCGTCACCGAGCTGGAGGAAGCGGGCTACCTGAATCGTGAACGCGACGGTCGTCGCAACATCTATCGGCTCAATACCGCAATGCCGCTTCGGCACCCCCTGGATCGCGATCATCGCATCGGAGAGCTGCTTGCTGCCTTCGCCAACCGTCAGGACCAGTAACAGATCCGCTGGTCTCACGGCAGGAATTTACTGATTTTGGTGCGCGAGATGCCCGCGGCGCTGTGCGGCCGGTCGGCCGAAGTAGTAGCCCTGTCCGAGTTCCCATCCCTGGGCGCGCAGTATGTCGGCCTGCATCTGAGTCTCAATCCCCTCCGCGATGCCGGTGAGGTGCAAACCCTTGACGAGCCCACTCACGCCCTGGGCGAGGGCGTTGGCCTGACTTCCCTCGGCAGTGAGGTCCTGAACGAATCGCAGATCGAGCTTGACGCCTGTCACCGGCAAGTCCCTCAGCACGGAGATAGACGAGTACCCGGTACCGAAGTCGTCCAGGTGGATACCCACGCCCAGACCGCGCAGCGACGCGAGCGCGACTTCCGCCGTTTCCACCTGGCTCAGCACGGCGGTCTCGGTCACCTCAATCACAATCCGTTCGGGGGCAACCCGGTGCGCGGTCAGGGTGTCGTGGAAGCTTGCAAGCCACCCCGGCGCAGCCAGTTGGACCGCTGAGACGTTGACGCTGATCGGGCCGGGCGATTCGGGATGCTCGGCCAGCAGCGCACAGACCTGGTCCAGCACTTGGGCGCCCAGTTCTCTGATCAAGCCCGTGTCCTCGGCGACATCGATGAACTGCCCGGGACTGAGCAGCCCGCGACTGGGGTGTGCCCAACGAACGAGTGCCTCGTGTCCGACGACATGGGCGTCCGCCAGCGACACCAGGGGTTGGTAGTACACGATGAACTGACGTTGGGCAATCGCCTCGCGCAGTTCATCTTCGAGGGTGAGACGGGCCACGGCCTGGGTGTGCATCGCGTCGTCGAAGAAGTGCCAGCGGTCCCTTCCTGCGGCCTTGGCACGGAACAGGGCGTAGTCTGCGTCGCGGAGCAGGCTGTCCGGCGTGGAGCTGGACGTGGAGGTGGCGAGACCGATGGACACGGTCGGCACGATTCGATGGCCCCGAACCTCAAGGTCCGCGGAAATCGAGGCGGAGAGCCGGTCGGCGCAGTGAAGCACGTCCTGCACGTCCTCCACGTCCTGGAGCACGATGACGAATTCGTCCCCACCGAATCGTCCGACCCGGTCACCCGGTCGAAGGGCCGCCACAATCCGGAGCGCCACCGTGGCCAGCACCTCATCGCCGGCCGCGTGCCCCAGCGAGTCATTGACCACCTTAAAGCGGTCGAGGTCGAGGAACAGCGCCGCCACCGGATGGCCCAGACGTTTGGCGGTGAGAAGATCGGCCGCCAGAATGTCCAGAATCCAGGCCCGGTTATGGAGCCCGGTCAGCGGATCGTTGAAGGCCTGATAGGTCAAAGCCTCCTGCGCTCGCTTGGCCGCGGTCACGTCGCGCGCTGCAGCGAACACCCCCAGCACGTTGCCGCCTGAGTCCCGGTACGCCGACGCGTTGTACAACACCTCGGTCAGTGTTCCGTTCCGGTGCCGCATCGTGAGCGGGTAATCGGCAGCCATTCCCTGTTGGAAGACCAGCTGGTAAATCGCGTTGGCGTTCGCGGGTTCGATGAAGTAATCAGAGAAGGCCGTGCCGATCAGCTCCAGGCGGGACAGGCCGGTGGCCCGGACGGTGGCTTCGTTGGCATCCGTGATCATCCCTTCCGGACTGATTGCCACCAACGAATCCAGACTTGACTCGATCATCGAGCGCGCCGCCACAAATGCCTGTCTGGCCGCGGTCACGTCGCGCGCCGCAGCGAACACGCCCGCCACGTTGTCGTCCGCGTCCCGGTACACCGACGCGTTGTACAACACCTCGGTCAGTGTTCCGTCCCGGTGCCGCATCGTCAGCGGGTAATCAACAACCATGCCCTGCTGGAAGACCAGCTGGCACATCGCTGTGGCCTGCGCCACTTCGGTGAAGTCATCAGAGAACGCCGTGCCGACCAATTCCAGTCGCGACAGGCCGGTGGCCCTCACGGTGGCCTCGTTGGCATCCGTGATCATCTCTTCCGGACTGATCGCGACCAACGAATCCAGGCTCGACTCGATCATCGAGTGCGCCACCTCGAACGCGTGTCTTTCCGTGGTCACGGTCCGCACCAGGGTGGATGCTCCCACGATTGACCCGTCAGCGTCTCTGATCGGTGAGACGGACAGCGTAACCGGGAACACCGTTCCGTCTTTTCGCACCCGGAGAGTCTCGAATTGGTCAACGCCGGCACCGGCCCTGATCTTGGCCAGGATGGAGCTGATCTCGCCTTCCCGGCTATCCAGGCTCAGCCGCGCGATCGGCGTGCCGATCATCTCGGCGCTGGAGTAGCCATATATCGTCTCGGCAGCCTGATCCCAGCTCGTGATGATGCCGTCGAGCGTCTTGGTGATGATGCCATCGTGTGCGGGTTCATGGTCCGCTGCCAACAACAGATCACTCTTCTGCGCGGGGGAGCCTGCGTGCACCTCGCTTACTGCCGTGATCGACAACAGCAGGGCCCCCTCATCCAGGTGGGACAAAACGACGTTGACCGGGAAGCTGCTTCCGTCCTGGTGTCTTCCGGCCAGTTCCGCCGTCACTGACCGATTTCTGGTCTCGGTCAACGACTCTGTCGGTTGTTTCGAGCAGGCCTCCCAGTCGTACTCAGGTATCAGCACCTGAATGAGCTGGCCGACGAGGTCTTCGCGGTCATAATGAAACAGCGTCTCCGCAGGGATGTTGCTGCGCAAAA
>NZ_JPRS01000113.1 GCF_000738085.1 Cryobacterium sp. MLB-32 | reverse complement strand
CGGGCTTGCGCACCGAACGACCCCGACCCATTGCACCACCACTTCCTCGTGTAGGTCTGATTTTACTGCCACCAGAGGCATGGATTCCGACGTGTCGCTTTACTGCGCGCGTAGCAGTGCCAGGAACTCGTCGGCCATTCCCAGCTGGTCCTGAAGTTTCTGCCGACGCTCAACGGTTTGGGCGATGAAGTCGTCCAGTTCCCTTCTCACGGCGGTCTGGGGCGCATCCGCCCCGCCGGTCGGAAGCGTATCGATGATCTTGAGCAGCGCCGTCATCTCGTCGAGGGAGAAGCCGAGCGGCTTCATCCGTCGAATGAGCATCAGCCGACCTTGGTCGTCCTGGGTGTAGAGCCGAAACCCGCCGTCCGTGCGGCCCGAGGCCTTCAGCAACCCGATTTCGTCGTAGTGGCGAATCGTGCGCAGCGAGAGCCCGGTCTTTTCCGCGAGTTCGCCAATGTGCATGGTGACCACTGGTGTGGGCGGCGTCATCTCAGTCCTCTTTCATCAGGCGTGCAACTCAACCTTAACGTTAGGGTAGAGTTGCACGTACCGGGTGACGTGTTGACGTCCGCCCTGCCTCACCATTGTCCTCGATGACTGGTGACGGCGCGCAACGGGGCGCCCACAGAACTCTTCCCTTATCCGTTCCGGCGCGCTGCGTGCCCTGCTTCAGGAGGCCCCATGGCCATCGCCCAGAAATCCACCGCCACGAATCGATATCGGGCGGAGCCGTCGGTCATGACGGCCCTGCGTACGCCGCGTCTGCTCACCCGCGAGGTGCTGGCGGGGCTCGTCGTGGCGATGGCCCTCATCCCGGAGGCGATCGCCTTCTCCATCATCGCCGGAGTCGACCCGCGCGTCGGATTGTTCTCCTCCTTCGTGATGGCCGTGACCATCGCCTTCGTCGGTGGCCGCCCTGCCATGATCACCGCCGCGACGGGTGCTGTCGCCCTCGTGATCGCACCGGTGGCACGCGACTACGGCATGGACTACTTCATCGCGACTGTCATGCTGGCCGGGGTGTTCCAGATCGTCCTCAGCCTGATCGGGGTCGCCAAGCTGATGCGCTTCATCCCGCGCAGCGTGATGGTCGGCTTCGTGAACGCGCTGGCCATCCTCATCTTCAGCGCGCAGCTCCCCCAGCTGCTCGACGTGCCATTCATGGTCTACCCGCTGGTGGCCGCCGGACTGATCATCACGATCGTCATGCCGCGCATCACGAAGGTGATCCCGGCGCCGCTCGTGGCCATCGTGGTGCTCACCGTGGCAACGGTGGTGATCGCCATCAATGTGCCCACCATCGGCGATCAGGGCGAGCTCCCGCAGAGCCTGCCGGAGCTCCTCCTTCCCAACATCCCGCTCAGCTGGGAGACGTTCACGATCGTCGCCCCGTACGCCCTCGGAATGGCGCTCGTCGGCATCCTCGAGTCGCTGATGACCGCGAAGTTCGTCGACGAGATCACCGATACCCACTCCAACAAGACCCGTGAGACGTGGGGCCAGGGCGTGGCGAACGTCATGTCCGGCCTGTTCGGCGGCATGGGCGGGTGCGCCATGATCGGCCAGACCATGATCAATGTGAAGGCCTCCGGCGCTCGTACGCGCATCTCCACGTTCCTCGCCGGCGTCTTCCTGCTCGTGCTCGTGCTCGGCCTCGGCGATGTGCTCGCCGTGGTGCCGATGGCCGCCCTGGTCGCGGTGATGATTATCGTGTCGTACCTCACGTTCGACTGGCACAGCATCCGCTTGTCCACCCTGAAGCGGATGCCGAAGAGCGAGACGACCGTCATGGTCGCCACGGTCACCGTGATCGTGCTCACCCACAACCTAGCGATCGGCGTGGTCGTCGGAGTGATCGTGGCCATGGTGGCGTTCGCACGCCGAGTGGCCCACCTCGCCACGGTGGAGCGCAGCCTCTCCGTGGACGAGCCGGTTCCCACCGCGTTCTACACGGTGACCGGCGCGTTGTTCTTCGCCTCCAGCAACGACCTGATGACGCAGTTCGAGTACGTCGACGATCCCGACCGCATCGTGATCGACATGTCGAACTCGCATATCTGGGATGCCTCAACGGTGGCGACGCTCGACGCGATCACCTACAAGTACGAGCGTCACGGCAAGCGCGTCGTGATCGAAGGCCTGAACGAGGCGAGCCACAACCTGCACGCCCGCCTTGCCGGCAACCTCGGCGGCGGTCACTGAGCCCGCGAGATCGCACGGAAAAGCCTGCGTTGCCCCGGAGAACGGGGGACGCAGGCTTCGTCCGGGCATGAGCCGTCAGCCGACGAGAGAGCCGACGGTCACGTTGGTCGTGTAGGTCTTGCCGTCGCGAATGTAGGTGGCGGTGGCCTGCGCGCCGGCCGCGAGCGCACGCACCTGAGCGGTGAGGTCGTTCGCGTCGGTGATCGGGAATCCGCCGAGGTTGGTCACGATGTCGCCCTTCTGCAGTCCGGCGCCCTCCGCTCCGCCGCCCGAGCTGACCTCGTTGATCAGGGCGCCGACGCTCCCGGTCTTGGAGTCGGTGACGCTTGCGCCGAGTAGACCGTGGGTGGCCGAACCGGAGGCAATGATCTCATCGGAGACACGCTGAGCGAGGTTCGAGGGGATGGAGAATCCCACTCCGATGCTGCCGGAGGCGGAGCCGGATCCGGACGTCGAACCCGCGCTGGCGATCGCTACGTTGACGCCGATCAGCTCACCCCGGGCATTCAGCAGCGCGCCGCCCGAGTTGCCGGGGTTGATGGCGGCATCCGTTTGAATCACGGAGAGTGAGATGCTCTTCGTGGCCTTCTGAGTGGGCTGGGACCGGGTGCCGGGCAGATCAAAGTTGAAGTACGGGTTCGCGCCACTGCCCTGATCGGGCGTTGTCTGATCGGCGGCCGAGGGCGCGGCCGACGACGCAATGGAAATGCTTCGGTTGAGGGCGCTGACGATGCCGGTGGTGACGGTGCCGGGCAGATCAAGCGGCGCGCCGATCGCGATCGTCTGGTCGCCCACGTTGAGCTTGCCGGAGTCGGCCCATTTCATGGCGGTCAGCCCGCTCGCATCCGTGAGCTTGATGACGGCGAGGTCCGAGGTGGGATCGGTGCCGATCAGCGTGGCCGCGTAGATCGTTCCGTCGCTCGCGGTCACGTTGATCGTGGCGTTGGAGACGGCCCCTTCGAGGGTGACGACGTGCGTGTTGGTGAGCACATAGCCGTCGGAGGTGAGAATGACGCCGGAGCCCGTGCCACCCTGACTGCCGCTTGTGGCGTTGATCGTGACGACGCTCGGTGCGGCCTTAGCCGCGGCGGTGCTCACGGTGCTCGCGGTCGAGTTGGTGTTGACCACGACGTTTCCGGTGACGCCGGAACTCTGAGCGGCGACCACCGGGGCACCATTGTTGTTGGCTGCCAGCAGGGCGGCAACACCGGCCCCGGAGACCCCGCCGAGCATCGTGCCGATGGCGAGGGTGGCAATAAGAGCCGTATTGCGTCGGCGATGGTTGGCCTTGGGTGCGGCAGGGCCGAAGGATGAGTCAGCCGGCAACGAGCCATAGCTGGCGAAAACCAGGGGACGGTTAACCTCGACGGCATCGCCGTTGGAGGGCTGAGCGGGGGTGGCGCCTGGGGTTGTGTCGCTGTCGGTCATCGAGTGCTCCTTTCCGAGCACGTTCAGACTGGCGCGAGCATCTGGGGGCGTGATGTGCGAATCCTATGAGGAGCCCATGACGAAAGCGTGAGAGTGCAGTGTGGCTACTGGATCCCGGGAACGCTACATCGATGCGACCTCGTGCACCTCGACACGACCCGCCGACGCGACATGCGGGTGGTCGACGAGCAGGGACCGCAGCGCGGCTTCCGTGTCGGCCTCGATGATCGAGTATCCGTTGACACCGCTCGACGGTGCCGTCGCTCCGATGGCGAAATTGTCGGCGAGGGGACTCCCTCCGTCGACGAGGTGGGGCCCGACGGCTTCCATCCAGGACAGCCACGCGGCGTTGACCCGTTCGCCTTCCTCCGGAGTGTCGGGCATCGTTCCACCCATGTATAGAAGCACGTACTTGGGCATCGTCGTCTCCTCAGCTCATCGTCTGTGATTGGCCAGCGTTGCACCGTGTTCGCGAGTGCGCAAGGTCCGTGGCCTCACAGCGCGCTCAGTGCCTTCTCCGTGCTCGGGCCCAGCGCACGGGACGACGATAATGGAACTATGTCCTGCCCCTGGGACGAACGGAGCGCTCACCCATGAAGCATGTATCGAAGTCCACCTGGGAGCGCCTGAAGGAGGAGTCGGCCGCCGACCTCTACGACGAGCTGCATCACGATGGGCACGGAGGTGGCGCCGTGACGACCTCTGGGGCCGCGCACCCTCCCGCCGAGGTGCACCAACCCGAGGACTCCTGACTCACGAGCCCTGCCACCGTGCGCGCCGGCCTGGCCCCGTTCCGACAGGGTGATCATGACGGTCCAGGCAGCGCCCGTCAGGCACTGTGACGACACCGCCAGCGGGCACACAAAACCGCCTGAACCCCGCGTGATTTGCGGGAGTCAGGCGGTATCGGTACTCCGAAGCTACTGAGCGAGCAGGTCGCCCATGGCGGCATTGCCCTTGCGGTCGTCCAGCTTGCCGAAGGTGCTGCTCAGAAGGCTCTGCATCTTGTGCAGGGCCCCGGACAGCGCGCTCTCGGCCGAGTTGGCGTTCTCCGTGACGATGACAGGCGGGCCGCCCTCAGGACGAACCTCAAGGAGGCACTTGATGTCGTTCCCGGTGCTGCGGCCGGCACTTTCATCGGACAGGTGAACCTCGACGCGGGTCAAGCGGGCGCTGAATCGAGAGAGGGCGGTCTCTACGACGGTGTCAAGGTCGGCGGGAACCTGGCCCGAGGCGGCAACGTCCGTGGCTGTGTTCACAATGATCTGCATTTTCGCTCCCCGTTCCGGCCGCCAGTCGCCGTTCCCCGGACAATTCAAAACAGGAACGATCGATTCCGACGGACCATGTGTGGTACTTCTCAGGCTATCCCTTCCTCCTGTGTGCCCGTGACGCAGCGGTGAGCTCGGCGGAGACGCACCCCCACGGCAGGTCCGCGGAACACTGCGCAACATGGGACTCCTTCCTCCGGACGGCTGGCTACGCTTGACCAAAGTCCGCCAGCCAAGGCTGCCTTTCTCACCAACGAAGGACGCATCCATGACCGTGCTCGAAGAAGTTCTGTCCGCCAACAACGCCTATGCCGACGCCTTCGGCGACAAGTCCGAACTCGCCATGCCGCCGTCGCGCAGCTTCGCCATCCTCACGTGCATGGACGCACGCCTCGACCCGGCCAAATATGCGGGATTGAGCGAGGGCGATGCGCACGTCATCCGCAATGCCGGCGGGCGCGCATCCGACGACGCCATCCGCTCGCTCGTCATCTCGTACAAACTGCTCGGAACCACGGAGTGGTTTGTTATCCATCACACCAACTGCGGCATGCAGTTCTTCACGTCCGAGAGCATCCGCGGGCTGCTGGCCAACAGCCTCGAGGCGGCAGCCCTGGGCGAAGCGGGGTTCTATGACGTGGGCACCGGCTCCGGCTCCACCGAAGCGAACTACATCGAATGGCTGACCATCTCGGACCAGGCCGCGAGCGTGTTGGAAGACGTGCAGCGCATCAAAGCTCACGCACTCGTGCCGGAGGGCATTCCGATCTACGGCTACATCTACGACGTGGCCACCGGCCGCCTCGTGGAGGTACCCGCCGCCACGGCCGCCGGCGCGGCAGGCCAGCTCTCGGTCAGCGCCGCGTCGCTCCCGAACGAATAACGTACGCCCGGGTGCCACCGGCGCAGCCCTGGCGTAGATTTGACGGAGGACTTTTCAGCGGAAGGGGAAATGGCGTGGAGGAACGATTGCGGCTTGGCCGGGAACAACTCGAGGATCAGGCGCACGGCGCCCCTGGGCTGACGGCGGCGAAGCCCGTCGAGTTGGTGGTTCTGCTGTCCGAGGACGGCACCCCGACCGGCACCGCAGACAAAGCGTTCGTGCACGGCCTCGACACCCACCTTCACCTCGCTTTTTCCTGTCACGTCTTCGACGAGGGCGGGCGTATCCTGGTGACCCGGCGAGCCCTGACCAAGAAGGCCTGGCCCGGCGTGTGGACCAACTCATTCTGCGGCCACCCCGGGCCCGGCGAGGCGATGACGGATGCCGTGACGCGACGAGCCGCGCACGAATTGGGGATCGAAATCGATGCCCTCACCGTGGCGCTGCCCGATTTTCGCTACCGCGCGGTGGACGCCGCCGGAATCGTGGAGAACGAAATCTGCCCGGTATTCACGGCCACCACGTCTTCGGACATCGATCCACGCGACGACGAGGTCATGGAGTGGCGCTGGGCTGATCGAGCCGAGCTCATCACGGCCGTGACGGCGACGCCATGGGCGTTCAGCCCCTGGCTGACACTTCAGCTCCCCCTGCTCTACCCGGCCAGCTAGCCGGCCAAGTCCCGGACCTGTTCCCGGCCGGGCCCGGAATGCTAGCGAATCTCGGTCAGGTACGTGGTGTATCCGGCGCCGCGCATGGCGGCCAGGATCGGTTCGGCGCCGCCGGGCTCTGCCACGGCGATCATGGCGCCCCCGCCGCCGCCGCCGGTCAACTTCGCCCCGAGGGCGCCGGCCCGCCGCGCAATCGCGACGAGGTCCTCGATCTCCGGGCTCGACACCTGCAACGCATTGAGCAAGCCCTGGTTGATGTTCATCAGCTCACCCAGCTGGGCGATGTCGCCGCGCCGCAAAGCGTCAACGCCGGCCAGGGCCAGGCCGTCGATCTGTCGAAAAATAGGGTCGTACAGCATCGGATTGCGCTGCCAGGCCGTGCGCACCAATCCCACGGTGTGCGAGGTGAGCGCATGCACCCCCGTGAGACCGATGATGATCGGAATCGGGTGTGGCGTGACGATTTCACTGAATTCCGGCACAGCGGCATCCGTTTTTCGAAACAGAATCGGTCGGCCGAAGGTTGAGACGGTGTTGTCGATGCCCGACGGCGTGCCGTGAACGATTCGCTCGCACTCGAAGGCGAGGTTCGACACGTCGCCGTCGCTGACCGAGATGCCGAAGGAATCAGCGACCGAGCGAATCACGGCCACGGCGAAGGCGGCAGACGCACCCAAGCCGCTCGCCCGGGGCAGGTCGGAGAACACGTCGACGCGCAACCCGGCCGCCGGCACACCCAAGCGCTTCGTGATCAAGTCCGCCACCCGATGCGAGATGTCCTCGCGGAGGGGTTCCCGAACCGTGCCGGCAACGTCCCGATCGGCAATGACGGGCTCGCTCGTCGACCACCCCCTGGTCACCTCCGCCCGAACGGACAAGCCGATCGGCGCCGCGATCGCGTGGTGGCCGTACACAACGGAATGTTCGCCCAACAGGATGATCTTGCCGAAGCCGACGTGGGATCCCGGGACTGTGACGGGAGCGGCCACGGCAGTCGGCGCCACCGGGGCCCGCGCCGCTGCCAACTCGACGGCTGCGTCGATGGACTCCATGATCTGATGCGCCTTCCAGACTTTGATCTCTCCGTCGGCGAGAAGCCGTTCGACGACGTCATCGAACCGCGCTCCACGCGCGCCGGCGGCAACAGCCACCGCGCGCGCGTGCAGCCGCATGTGGCCGTGTTGGATGCCCTTGGTCGACAGTGCCTTGAGCGCGCCCAAATTCTGGGCGAGACCGACCGCCCCCATCACCTGGGCCAGTTCGCGGGCGGAGGTGATGCCGAGAATGGTGTGCGCCAGCTGCACTGCCGGATTCGACTCCACCTGACCGCCGACCGTACCCACCTTCAGCGGCATGACCAGCTCACCGACGAGGTCGCCCGTGTCGTTGACGCTCCAGTCGGTCAGGGGGGCGTAACGATCACCACGAGCGGCATAGGCATGGGCGGCGGCTTCGATCGCCCGCCAGTCGTTACCCGTTGCCAGCGCCACGGCGTCGATGCCGTTCATGATGCCCTTGTTGTGCGTGGTCGCCCGGTAGGCATCCATCACCGCGAATTCACCGGCGAGCACGATCCCGTCGCGCACCCGCTCACCGGAGAAATCCCCGGTGCCCAGCAGTTCGTGGGGGATGACAGCCCGGGCCCGCACCAGCGCGTGGTCCGTGAGGTTGGAGAGAATGCGCAGGAATACCCTGCCCTCGGTGATCTGCTCGATCAACGGAGCGATTCGTTCGCACATCGAGTTGACGAGGTTCGCACCCATCGCATCCCGGGTGTCCACGATCAGATGAACGACCAGCAATTCACCGTTGTGCGCCGTGGCCCCCCGGAGGAAGACGTCCATGCCGAGGGCGCCCCCGCCGCGCGCCACCATATTGGGGTGTCCGCTGTTCGCCAGCTGCAGGATCTCATCCGTGCGGGCCAGCAGGTCAGACCGCGCCCGGTCCGGTGCGGGGATGTCCACGACCTGGATCTGCCCGATGAGCATGGGCTCATCGGCGACGCTGATGAATCCGCCGGCCTGCCGCACCAGTCGTGCGGTGGAACTCACCGCCGCGATGATGGACGGCTCCTCGACAACCATCGGCACGAGGTAGTCGAGGTCGTTGATCTGGAAGTTCAGGCCCAGCCCCATCGGCATCGAGAAAACGCCGATCACGTTCTCGATCAGCCGGTCGGCGGTCTCCACATCGAGGGAATACGATCCGTCGCGCAGCGCGGCGTAGTCCTTCTCGTCCAATACCCCGCGTTCGTGCAGGAGTTGCAGTCGTTTGTCGACGGACAGTTGATAGAACCCGGGGATACGGGACCGACTCATGATGTGGGATCTTCCTGCAGTCCGGCGGCGAGGAACCCGAGCGGAACGACTGCGGCTCCGGCCTGGGTGAGTGCCGCGGCGAGTCGTTGGGAGGGTTCCCCGCGGTGGCTGAAGGCCAGGCCTACATCGCCGCCGCCGGCTCCTGACGTCTTGAATGCACCGCCTTCGCGTGTGGCCAATTCGTGCAGCTCGCGGTGACGCGCGCTGACGATGCCGACGTGGGCGTGGGCGTCAAGTTGGCTGAGCGCACTGAAGTAGCCGTTGGCCAGGCTCAGGAACTCGTCGGGATCTGCGAGCGCCGCCGTTGCCCGTTCGGCGAGCGCCGACAGGCGGGCGATATCCGCCCGGTGTCCGGTGGGATTTTCGGCGGCGTAGTCGGCGACTCCCGCTACCAGCCGGGTCGTCAGCGACCCCTCCCCGGTGACCACGGCCATGATGTCCAACTCCTCCGGCCAGTGCAGCGGCACCGGGATAGCCCCCTGGCGATACCCGATCAGCCCGCCGTATACGCTCGCGGCCACGTCGCCGCCGCTGCCGACTCCCCCTTGCGCGTTCCGATGAGCGGCGTCGGCCAGGCGGAACACTGATTCCTTGCTCTGTTCCAGTCCCACTGCGCTGCCCAGCGCGGCGGTCAGCGCGGCCGCCACGGCAGCGCTCGAGCCCAGCCCAAGCTTGTGGCCGTCGACGGAGAAGGCGCTGCTGTCGATGGAGATCGCCAGCGGCCGGGGCCGCAGCGAGGCAACCCCGAGAACGGCCTCCCGCACCGCGTCGAAAACCCGGAGGCTCGAACGCACTCGGGGATCGAGCCCGCTCGGCAGCTCACCATCCGTGCCGAGAACCAGGTTCTCAAGCCCTAAGTTGGGTGCGTGCACCTGCCAGGAGTCGGAGGTGGAATCGTCGACGCTCACGTCGACTCGGCGGTCGACGGCCGTCAGCAGCGCGGGGGCACCACTCAGCACGGCATACTCACCGAGCAGGAAAAGCTTTCCGGGCGCGGATGTTCGTATTCTCACTGCTGTCACTCCAGCCGGTGCGCGCCCAGGCCGAGGGCGCTGCCGCGCACCTCCAGCACTCCGGGAACGTTCGCGAGGGCAGCCTGCACGGCTGCGGCATCGGCCGGCAGAGACAGAACCTTGACCTGCGGTCCGGCATCGATGGTGAAGTAGGCCGCCACGCCCTGACCTCGCAGGTCTCGAACCGCGTGCATCGCGGCCACGGTAGCGGCGTTCCAATAGATGAGGGCGGGCCGGGTGGAGAGCATCAGCGCGTGCAGCTTCAGACAGTTGTACTCGGAGAGCTCGCCGAGCCGGGCGAAATCACGGGCCGCGATGGCGGCACGCATCTCGACGAGGTCGTCGCCGGCAGAGTCGAGCCACGCCGAGTAGAACGGTGACGTGGCCGCACTCTCGACCATGCCGACGGTGGAATTGATCGACTTCTGACCACGTTCGGTGATGGCCACGGCGACCGACAGCGGCCACTCGGAGGAGTCGAGCAGCTGCTCGGCGTACGAGTCCGAACCATCCGCGGCGACGCCGGAGTGCATTTCGGCAAATCCGCCGAAGATCGACCGGGCCGCCGAACCGGAGCCCTGACGCGCCAGTATCGACAATTCCCGGTCGCTGAGCGCGAGACCGGCGGCGCCGGCCGCGGCCGTCGCGAGGGCAGCGAACCCTGAGGCCGACGAGGCCAGTCCGGCACCGGTCGGAAAGTTGTTCGTCGATGACACCAGTGCGCGCTGGCCATGTCCGGCCCGTTCGCGCACCAGATCGAGCACCCGGCTGACTCGGGTGACGTCGCCGCGTCGACCATCGAGCAAGAATTCGTCGTCGCCCAGATCGGTGCGAAACGTCACTCGTGTGTCCGTGTGCAGCGCGTCCAGGGTCACCGATATCGAGCCGACCGCCGGCGTGTTCAACACAGCGTCGCGCTTACCCCAATATTTGACCAGGGCGATATTGCTGTGCGCGCGGGCCACAGCGGTGGTGCCACCGCCGAATGATTCATCCACAGTGGTGCTCCGATCCAATTCCCTTGATTTTAGCGGGTGCTCTGCCAGACAGTTCCCACGCAGATGGTTGAATATTGGGTATGTGTGTGTTTTGAGGCCCGCTCTGGTCGGGCCGACCGCACGAAGACTGAAATGGAAAACTGTGCATGCCTGGAATTAGCGGACTCTCTCTGTACGTCCCGGCGTACCGTGTACAACTGCAGGACTGGTGCGACTGGAACGACCAGCCGTGGAAGAAAGTCCAGCAGGTCGTCGGTCGCAGCTTCAGGATGCGCGGGCCAGGGCAGAGCGTGTACACCCTCGCCGCGAACGCCGTCTGGCGGCTGATTCGGGACTACGACATCGATCCGGCCGACATTGGCATGCTGGCCCTCGGCACCGAATCCAGCACCGACAATTCCGCGGGCGCGGTCATTGTCAAGGGCATGATCAACGAAGCCCTCCGCGCCCACGGTATGCCCGAAATCGCGCGCGACTGCGAGGTACCCGAGTTCAAGCACGCCTGCCTCGGTGGCGTGTACGGGGCCAAGGCTGCGCTGCGGTATTTGGCGACCGACGGTGCCGGACGCCAGGCGATTGTCGTCTCCGCCGACATCGCGGAATACGAGCTCGGGGGAACAGGCGAGCCCACCCAGGGTGCCGGCGCGGTCGCCATGCTGTTGGAGAGTGACCCTCGCCTGCTGGAGGTGGACCTGGCCGGCGCCGGCAGCGACTCAAGCTACCGGGTGGCGGACTTCCGCAAGCCGTTCGCGCGCTTCCGCAACCAGCCACAGCGCGACGACGGCCAGGTGCAGGACCTGCCGGTGTTCAACGGGCGCTACTCCACCAGCTGCTACATCGACGCGACCCATCACGCCATGGCTGCCATGCTGCGCAAGCGGGCCACCGGTCGCAGCATCGACTATTTCCACACCGTCGATGCCGTGTTCATGCACCGGCCGTATCAGCAGATGCCCCCGACCGGATGGGTGATGGCCTACCTGTTCGCGCTTGCCGACGACGAGGAGTCGGGCCAGAACCAGCTCCGCGCGTACTGCGCCGACGCCGGCATCGACCCGAGCCTGCTGCTGGCTGAACTGCGCAATCCCGCTCCCTTCCCGACGGACGCATCCGACCCCAGCCGCTTCACCGTCGAGGCGTTTCCCCTGAGCCGACGACTGCGCCAGCATCTGCGCGGCACCGAGCTCTGGACGACCCTGGTGCAGGACAAGCTCACTCTCGGTTCTGAGGCCATGCGCGACCTGGGCAACGTGTATACGGCGGCACTGCCGGCGTGGCTCGCCGCCGGGCTGCAGCAGGCCAGTGCCGAGGGCCGGGACCTGGCCGATCAGGCCTGGCTGGCCGTGGGCTATGGCAGTGGAGACGGCGCCGAGGCCCTGCCGATGCGGGTTGTGCCGGGCTGGCAAAAGGCTGCAGCCCTGATCAACTTCGATAGTGCGTTGGCAAACCCGGTCGACCTGACCCAGGCGCAGTACCTCGCCATGCATGGCGGTGACCTCAGCGAAATCACCGCCGTACCCGCCAACGATGAATTCGTGATCGACCACATCGGCACGGCGACGGGGCCTGACTTCTCCGACGAGGGCATCGAGTACTACCGCTACGTGCCGCTGGCATAGCTCGCGCAGGATCGGCTGCCGCGTCAGTCACTGGGGTCATCAACGTGAAAATGATCGTCCGCGCGACGACCGCGATCGATATACTGATATTTACTCATTCGCACGGTTGTGGGGAATTCCAGCACTCAGCGCGAACGACCCTGACTTATGCGGATAGAGGATCAGGTGGCTTTAGAGACACAGAGATTCGAGA
>NZ_JPRS01000112.1 GCF_000738085.1 Cryobacterium sp. MLB-32 | reverse complement strand
CCCGGAAAACCATTTACGTACGCCACCGCCGACACGGTAGTGTCCAACCACGACCTCATTATTGTGTCCGGCACCGAGGCCGACATCGAGCGGTTCGCCGCTCTGGGGTCGTAGCGCCGGGTCATGCGCGTATCGAACCGTCAGTTCCAGGAAGGTCTCGACCTTCGTTGCGGGGCAACAAACCGTGAAGCTTAAAAGGTGGCCAAGATGACACAAGACAAACCCGATTTTCCCCGAATCAGCGCGCTGGTTCGGGCGGATGCGACCGGCGAAGTGATCATCGACGGTGTGCGCCAAATCGTTGTCGCTGTCGATGACGCCGGGGTGCGCGAAGAGATCGTTGCCGTGGCGACCGGGGTCGCCCGTGGACTCGAGGGGCCTGTGCGCCTCGAGGTCGAAGACGAGCAGGGCGTCTGGCCGCTTCTGATCCACCCCGACGGCCGCGTGGAATCCACCGGCGAGCTCATCTCCACCACCGGCCCGCTCGGAACGCACACCGCGGCCGTCTCGACCGCGGATGAGGCAGCTGACCAATCCGACACCGAGACCGACGCGCCCCGACCCGAGTCGGATCTCTCGTTCTCGCAGCTGATGGCCCCCGATGCCGACACCGACGCTCTCGCGCCGCGTTCGAGCCTTCGCTCGGTGGGCTTCGACACGGCCGCCCTGTCGTCGTTTGATTCGCCCCCGCTCTCGCCGGCCTACTCCCCGGCGTACACCCCGCCATACTCGCCCGTGGACCCCGATGACAGCGCCTCGGATGTCGCCTTCCTCAGCGCCCTGATGGACACACCCGCCGAACCGCAGCCGGAGACCCCGGCACCGACCCGAGCCAACCGCTCCGAGCACGCCGGCGCCCACGTGCCACCGAATCTGGCCGACTTCCTGAGTTCGCGCCCACCCGCCCCGGCCGGTCCGGCCCTGCAAGGCTGGCAAGGCGCCATCCGCCGGCTCAGCGGCGGACTCATCTCGGTGAGCCCGAGCTCGACGGAGCTGGCTCAGCGAAGCGCCATCTCGGCGGTGCAGCGCAGTCTGAGCGGGCCGCGCACCATCGTGGTGCTCAACCCCAAGGGCGGCGCGCACAAGACCACGGCGACCCTGCTCATCGCGGCGACATTCGGCATCTACCGCGGCGGCTATACCCTCGCCTGGGACAACAATGAGACCATGGGCACGCTCGGCGTGCGGGCGCAGTCGGCTCGGCACACCAACACGGCCGTGGACCTCCTGCGTGACCTCGATCGGTTCTCCGACGTGCGCTCGGCCCGGGTGGGCGACCTCGACAACTACGTTCGCAATCAGGGCGATGCCCAGTTCGACGCGCTGGCCTCCGACCTCGACCCTGCGGGCGCCGCGAGCATCGATGCGGTCGCGTTCCGCAAGCTGCACGCCACCCTCAGCCGCTTCTACCGGGTGCTCGTGATCGATACCGGAAACAACATGCGCGCCAGCAACTGGGAGGCCGCGGTCGACACCGCCGACCAGCTCGTCGTGGTCTCCACGATCCGTGAGGACACCGGTTATGGCGCTGCGTCGCTGCTCGACGGGCTCCGCCGCAAGGGCCACGCCGACAAGGTGGCCCAGGCCGTGACCATCCTGGCCTCACCCTCGAAGACCGTCGACCAGCAGCTGTCCGCTCGCCTGCACGATCACTTCGGTCAGCTCACCCGCGAAGTGCTCGACGTGCCGTACGACCCGTCACTCGTGGGCGGCGGGCCGCTCAACGTGGACACGCTCGCGCCACGCACCCGCGCGGCCTGGCTGCAGGCCACGGCGGCGATCGCCGAAGGGCTGTAGCCAGGGGCTGCCGGTCGAGGCGCGATCGAGACCCCGCAACCCGACCCGCAGACCCTCTCGCGTGGTCTCCTCAGGAGACACGGCGCCTCTCCCCATCTCGTTGGTCGAGGAGCGAGGAACGAGCGTCTCGAGACCGCGCAACCTGACTCGCAAACTCGGCTCACCGGGTCTCGTGTCTCGACAGGCTCGACAACCGGCGCCGTAGACGGCGTTCCTCGACCAGCGGAATGGGGAAACCGCGGCGCATCTCCCCCTCCCACGATGGCGCGCGGCGGGGGCTACGAGGCGGCGAGCTCGCGGGAACGTGCGAGGGCGGCATCCGTCGCGGTGTCGAACAGTTCGCGCAGACCGCCCTTCTGCAGCTCGCCGACAGCGCGCTCGGTGGTTCCGCCGGGGCTCGTGACCTGGCGGCGCAGTTCGGTGGGCGTCTTGTCCGACACGGCGAGCAAAGCACTGGCGCCGAGGAACGTGCCGTTCACCATGACGGCGGCCTGCTCCGGGGTGAATCCCTTGGCCACGGCCGTTTCGGTGAGCTGCTCGATGAGGTAGAACACATAGGCCGGTCCGGAACCCGAGATTGTGCCGAGGGCATCCAGTTGGGTTTCCGGAACAACGAGCACGTCGCCGACCGTGGCGAACAGGGCCTGCGCCTCGGCGAGATCCTCGGCCGTTGACCGCGTTCCGGCGCTCAGACCCGTGACGGCCATGCCCACAACGGCCGGAGTGTTCGGCATGGAACGGATCACGTGCACCGTGTCGGGCAGCAGCGACTCAAACGTGGCCACGGTCACTCCGGCGCAGACACTGATCACGAGGGCACCGGGCTCGAGGTGGTCGGCGATCTCGGCGAGCAGATCGGGCACCATATAGGGTTTCACGGCCACCACAACGATCCTGGCGCCGCTGATCGCCTTCAGGTTGGCGTCGGGGTCGGTCGCGGTGGCAAAGGCCGTGACGCCCTCCGTGCCGGTGAGCTCTGCGGCCTTCTCCTCGGTGCGGTTCGTGGTGCGGATGCCGCCTTCCACGTGCACTCCCGGCTTCAACAGCCCGGCCAGAACGGCGCGTGCCATGGAGCCGGCGCCGAGGAAAGCAATGGTGGGCAGGGTTACGGTTTTGGTAGAAGTCATTAGATCAGTGTACTTTCGCGCTCTCCGAACGCGCCGGATACGTCACAGAGGCCGCCTCTCGGATGCCGCGTCCTAGGATGGGCGCATGAGTGCATCCGGCGGAAACAAGGCAATCGTGGCGGCCTTCGCTGCCAACCTCGGCATCGCAATCACCAAATTCATCGCCTGGGGGGTGTCGGGGTCGGCCTCCATGCTCGCCGAGGGCGTGCACTCGGTAGCGGATGCCGGCAACCAGCTCCTGCTGTTGCTGGGCGGTCGAAAGGCGAAGAAGCGGGCAGACCTGGAGCACCCGTTCGGCTACGGCCGGGAACGCTACGTGTACGCCTTCGTGGTGTCGATCATCCTGTTCTCCATCGGTGGTGTTTTCTCGCTGTATGAAGGCGTGAACAAGTTGCAGCACCCACATCCGCTCGAGAACGCCTGGGTGCCGATTCTGGTGCTGCTGATTGCGATGGGGCTCGAAGGCTTCTCGCTGCGCACCGCCGTGAAGGAATCGAACCACCTGCGAGGCGACGAGAACTGGGTGCAGTTCGTGCGGCATGCCAAGGCGCCCGAGCTGCCCGTCGTGCTGCTGGAAGATGTGGCGGCGCTCACCGGACTGGTGTTCGCGTTCCTCGGCGTGGGGCTCACCGTCATCACCGGCGACCCGGTGTGGGACGCGATCGGCACCATCGGCATCGGGCTGCTGCTCGTTCTGGTGGCGGTCATCCTCGGCATTGAGACCAAGAGCCTGCTCGTGGGCGAGGGCGCGAGCGAGCAGGACGTCGAGGCGATCCACGCGGCCATCCTCGCCGGGCCGGAGACCACGCACATCATCCATCTCAAGACGCTCTATCTCGGCCCCGACGAGATACTCGTCGGCGCCAAGATCGCGGTTGATTCCGACAAGCGCTTCTCCGCGGTGGCCGCCGATATCAACGCCGTCGAGGAGCGCATCCGCGCGGCCGTTCCACTGGCCCGGGTGATCTACATCGAACCCGACGTGTGGTTCAACCCCGACCAGGCCAGCCCACCGACCGATGCGTTCGTGATCAGGGGCCTCGAGTAGGGCGCCTGGCGGGATCGTCGAAGAAGCTGCGCAACAGGGAGCCGCACTCGTCTTCCTCGACGCCCGGGAAGACCTCGACCCGGTGGTTCAGACGGCGGTCACGCAACACGTCGTAGACCGAGCCCGAGGCCCCGGCCTTCTCGTCCCAAGCGCCGAAGACCACCATGGGGATGCGCGCGGCGAGGATCGCGCCGGCACACATCACGCACGGCTCAAGAGTGACAACGAGCGTGCAGCCGGTCAGATGCCAGTCCTGCAGCGTCTGGGCGGCGCCCCGAATCGCGACGATTTCGGCGTGCAGGGTCGGATCGTGGCGCAGCTCGCGCTCGTTGCGACCCCGTGCGATCACGATTCCAGCGGCATCCACGATGACGGCCCCCACGGGCACGTCGCCGGTGGCCAGCGCCAGGCGAGCCTCGCCGAGGGCAAGGCGCATCCACTCAGCGTGTTGACCCATGTTCTTCCCTCCCGAATACCGCGGCGACCCGTGATCGGGAGCGCATAGAATTGAGCCTATGCGAGTCCACGTAGCCGACCACCCGCTCATCACGCACAAGCTCACTGTGCTTCGTGACAAGACCACCAACTCTCCCCTCTTCCGCTCGCTCGTCGAAGAGCTGATGACTCTCCTCGCCTACGAGGGCACCCGCGGCGTGCGCGTCGAGGCGGTCACCGTGCAGACTCCCGTGTCGCCCGCACAGGGCGTGCGCATCAGCGATCCCAAGCCGCTCGTCGTGCCGATTCTGCGCGCCGGCCTCGGCATGCTCGAGGGCATGGTCAAGATGCTTCCCACGGCAGAGGTGGGCTTTCTCGGCATGGCGCGCAACGAAGAGACGCTCGAGCCGACCACCTACGCCGAACGCCTGCCCGACGATCTGTCCGACCGTCAGTGCTTCGTGCTCGACCCGATGCTCGCCACCGGTGGCTCGCTGATCGCCGCCATCAACTTCCTGTTCGCACGCGGTGCCACCGACGTGACGGCCATTTGCATCCTCGCCGCCCCCGAGGGGCTCGCCGCGGTCGAGAAGGCCCTGGAGGGGCGCGAAGTGACCATCATTCTCGGCGCCGTCGACGAGCGCCTTGACGAACACGGCTACATTGTGCCCGGCCTGGGCGATGCCGGCGACCGTCTCTACGGTCTGGTCTAACCCGGCGCATCCCGCGCGCCCGGCACGGCTCCTACGAGCTGCGCCGGGCGCGCATCTGTGTCTGCCGCCGGCTCCTGCCGCAGCTTCTGCGGTTCACGGCACGCCGATGGCCCCAATATTCACTGAACTTTGACGAAATACTATTTGCTCAAAGATTCCTTCGCGAAACATCGTTTTTCCACGGATCCGCCCATACGCACCCGGTGTGATGGACGTGATGCGCGTCATCCCGCGTCATCCGGGGTCACAGAATTGACACACCACGTCACATTCGGCTTTACTCACATTTATGACAACCACCGCACACCCCCTGACCTCCCTCGAGGCCCCTGGGACTGCCGGCATGATGATGGCCGGGTCCCCCGCTGTCGCCTGTTGTCGAATGTGTCGCTAACCGACTAGTCGAACCGATCGAGTTCCTCACCCTCGTCGCCACGCTCTCCGTGAGCCGGCCGAGCGGCTGAACTCCACGAATGCTTGCTGTCTTCGAAGCCTTCGACACCCGGCATACGTGCCTCTCATGCGAACCTGCGGACGCCCATGGCGCCGGGTTCACCGCACCTTCACGCAAGGATTCCCCTCATGTCTCTCGCTCACATCCACTCCACCCGCCCCGCCCTCACGATCGTCGAGAAGCCGGCTCCCCGCATTCGTGCGGTGCCGCAGGCACCGAAGCTCGCGGCTTCGTGTTGTACGTCGGCTTGGACGAGGCCAAGGCGGCCGCGGCCGGAACCAGCCTTCACCGCGTCGTTGAGGCACTGAAGGCGCTGGCCAACGAGCTCGCACCGAGCGCCGAGACGTACGCGGCAGTCGCCCTCGCTCCCGAGGGCGCCGGCGGACGCGACGTGGATGTGGTGCGCCTCGCCCTGCAGGACCCATCGGCGCTTGCAGAACACCGCACCGAGCTCGAGGAGCCTGACCGCGCGCACAGCGGCGTGGTTGTTGACATTTCCCGCAAGCGCGTGATCCTCGACAACGAAACGGCCGCCCTCACCTACAAGGAATTCGAGCTGTTGCAGTACCTCGTGCTGCGTGAGGGCCGCACGATCGAGCGCACGGAGATCATCGCTTCACTATGGGATGCGAACGACGAGGAAGACACCCCGAACGAGCGCACCATCGACGTACACATTCGCCGCCTGCGCGCCAAGCTCGGCCGCTACGAGGACATCGTGCGCACCGTGCGGGGCGTCGGCTACCGGTTTGACCGTCACGCCGACGTGTCCATCCGCCAGGCCTCGACTCCGAGCCCCGACCGCTTCTAGCCACACGGCCGGTGCGGCGTCGCGCCCACCGGCATCCGCTTCACTCGCTCGTTCTGGGCACAGCTGCACGTGCGGACGGCATCGCGGGGTCACGTGCAGGCCTTGGGCGCCGGACGCCCTCTGGGCACGTGCAGAAGGCTCGTCATGTGCAGAAGGGTGGGCACGTGCGGAAGGGTGGGCACGTGATTGAGGGCCGGTCGTAGAATCTACGGCCGGCCCTCGTCCCTTGCACCAAGAGTGTCCTGCAATCACATTTCGCGTCTTCCGCCACAGCAAACGGTTGACGCCTAATGAACATATAACGAATGCGTAACGGGCGCCACCCACCACGGCGGATTTCTCCTGACAATTTGCTCCATGCCCACTCATGTGATCGCGCTCCTGCCTCACACGAGGCGCCTGCGGAGGAACCGCGGCCCGTTTCCGGGGGAACACGAGAAGAGCGGATGCGGTCCTAACGTCGCTGAGTCCCTATCCTTGTCCTAGACAGCTACGTCGAACCGTAGCGAAACGAGAATGGGCGGGAAACCAAGGTGGCAAACAGGGACGTGGCGGTACGCGCC
>NZ_JPRS01000111.1 GCF_000738085.1 Cryobacterium sp. MLB-32 | reverse complement strand
CATTCGTTCATCTGGGGCAGACCAGACTGTGCCCCCATTTCCGGTGCCATCACAAGTGACTCTGTGGAAGCCTTCCTGATATGGGGCATACTCTGTGTATACGGGCAGAGTGCTGGTTGTGCGTCTTGGGGGGACGATTTGGGTCGAGTCATCTTCTTGCGTCCGCACAAGCATCTGCTTCGTGACACGCTCACCATTTTTCTGGCGTTTTTTGCCCCCACCTTCGCTGTGCTGTATTGGCTGAACATTCCGTCGGGAACGTGGGCCCCTGTTCTCGTCGCCCAGGTGTTCTTCACCCTCATGTATGCCCTGGGCCTGATCGCCGCGTACCGCGTGGTCATTTGCCTCGACGACACCAGCATCACGGAGCGCGGGTTCTTCCGTCCGCTGACGACCTTTCCCCTGGCCACGGTGGGCAGCGTCGTTCTGCTCGATCTCTATGCCAGCGCCGCCCTCGACACGAACCCGCAACTGTTCGTCACCGACCGCGACGGCAAACTGCTCATTCGCATGCGGGGGCAGTTCTGGACACCCGGCGACATGCACGCACTCGTCGACGAGATTGATGTGCCGATCGTGCGCGTGCCGGAACCGATGACGCTCGCAGACCTCAACCGGCTGCGCCCCGAGCTGCTCTACTGGTTCGAACGTCGACCGTACCGGCACGTCACGGATGCGCCGCTCGTGGCCGAACCCTCCGTGATCGCGGCACTCACGACGCGGCCCCTGCAGAACTAAACCGTCCGTCGGCCGCATCCGTGGTGAGCACGTAGTCGTTATCCGCGTTGACCTCCGGGCGCAGACCGGAGGAGAGGGCGTCCGCGAACAGCATCCGTGACGCGGCGCGCAGGCGAGCCGCGGACTCGGGGTCGGCAGCCCGAAGCTGCTCGAAGTCCACGTCAAGGCGCAGGCCGGCCACGGCCGTCCACACCGGGGGCGCGACTCCGCCCAGGGCACCGTTCACCCGGGCCGAGTCGAGCCGCCACGTCACCTCGAAGCGGTCGCTCTGGTCGGTGCCACTGATCGCGTCGTCGAGTCGGCCGTAGAAGTCGGGAAGGAACTTCGTCACCTCGGCGCCGAGTTTCACCAGGTTGAAGTGGGCGTTCCGACGGATGAGCGGATCGAACGTCCAGCGCATCTCGGTGACGCCCTGCTCCAGGCAGACCGCGCGCTGGAAGAGTTTGAGGGCGTAGCCGACCCCGTGACTGCGACGCCACGGTACGACGGCCGCCATATGGGAGTGCAAGTGCAGGCCCCCTGACCAGCCCAGGAAGCCCAGCGCGGCGCCCACCGGGCGGGCCTCCTCGAGCGCCACCGCGACGGTGTTGCCCGCGTAATCCAGGGCGAGCAGCATCGACCGGTCCGGTCCATGCCCCGCTCCCCAGGTGCGGTCGAACAGGCCCAGCACCCCGGTGATATCGCTGGGGTCTGCGAAACGCACGGTAACCCCGGCGGACTGCGCCGCGGCATCCGCCTGCCGAAAGGCCTCTGTGACGGTGCTCGGGTGAACGCTCATGCCACTGAGTAGACCACAGTGGCGAGCCCGTCGACGATGTTTTTCGACCGAATCAGCCGTGGGGACGTGATTCGTCGGTTTCGGTCGGGTTTTCCCCCCGGTTTCGCCACGGATGCCCCCGGCTCAGTTGGCGTTCGCCATCTAGTTTGTCCGCGATCGGCGCCCAGAGAACGACGGCCACGCCCGCCCCGATCAACAGGCCGCCGACGGTGTCGGTGAGCCAGTGCGCGCCGAGGTACGTGCGACTGAGCAGCATGATCACGGTGTACGCGATGCCCGCCGCCCAGACCCACACGCGTGGAAAGAGGATGCCGAGCACCACGGCCATGGTCGCGGCGTTGGCCACATGCCCGGACGGGAATGAACCGAAATCGGACGAGACCAGGATATCGAGGGGCCGTGCGCGACCGAAGAGGTGCTTGAGAAGCTGCACCACCCCGGCGCTCACGATCGTGGCGGCTAGAAAATATCCGGCAGCCCAGGGCCGTTTCAGCAGCAGGAGGAATACCGCGATCGCCACGGGAACGACCAGGACGCCAAGCACGCCCCCACCCAGGTAGTTCATGAAGAGGGAGGGCACCTCCCAGATCGGAGCCCGGTGTTCGGTGATCTCGTTCATCCACTCGGTGTCGATTTCGAGCACGCCACTGGACCGAGCCACGGCGAGGGAGCCGAGCGCCGCCGCCAGGGCGAGGGCGAGCACGCCACTGATGAGCGGCCACCGGCGGGAGATCCGCCGAGCGCTCGGAGTTGCCGCGCGCTCTGGTGCATCAGGACTCGTCATGCTGCCATGTTAGGCGCGGCCGCGGTCTTCCACCGGATGCCGCGGGCAGCGTGCGCATCCCGCGCCGCTTCCGCGCGGCGCTAGTGCTCGAGGGACGGAACGGTGCGAGGGCGCACGATCAGCCAGAGGGAGAGTATCCCCAGAACGGACGTGGCGGCCATCACTGCGGACATGGGTACGGCCGTACCCACGCCGAGGAAGCCAACGACCGGGGAGATGAGCCCGGCCACACCGAAGTTGGCGGCGCCCAGCAGCGACGCGGCCGTGCCGGCCTCGTGACCGTGCCCGTTGAGCGCGATCACCTGCACGCTCGGCAGAGTGAATCCACAGGCGGCGATGAAGAACCACAGCGGAACAAGCGTTCCCCAGAGTCCGGCGCCGGCCAGATCGAGCAGCATGATCGACAGCGCCGTGATGAGGAGCACGACCGTGGAGACCGAGAGGATCCACTGCGGGCCGATGTTGAGGCGGTGCATGAGTCGCGAGCTGAGCTGCACGCCCGTGACGATGCCGAGCGAGTTCACGGCGAAGAGGATGCCGTACTGCTGTGCGCTCAGGTCGTAGACCTGCTGGAAGAGAAACGGCGAGGCCGACAGGTACGAGAACAGTCCCGTGAACGTCATGGCTCCGATGATTGCGACGCCCACAAAGGTACGATCGCCGAGCACCGCCCGGTAGCGCTGGCTCAGGGTGTTGTGGCCGCGCACGTGACGCTCGGTCTTGGGAAGGGTCTCGACGATGAAGAAGGCCACGGCGAGGATGACGACGGCGCCGTAGGCGGCGAGCACCCAAAAGATGCCGCGCCACGGCATCACCAGCAGCAGCTGCGAGCCGATGACCGGAGCGAGCACGGGCGCGAGCCCACTCACCAGCGCCAGGCGGGAGAGCATCTTCACGAGCGGCTTGCCGCCGAACAGGTCGCGCACCATGGCGAGCGCCACCACGGCGCCGGCCGCCGCGCCGAAGCCCTGCAGTACCCGGAAGATGCCGAGCGTCACGATGTCGGTCGACAACGCGGCGCCGACGCAGGCGAGGATATGGAACGCCGTCGCGAGAATCAGCGGCAGCTTGCGGCCGACCTTGTCACTCCAGGGCCCCACGACGAGCTGCCCGAAACCGAAGCCGATCATCGTTCCGGTGAGGGTGAGCTGGATGGCCGCGGGCGACACCCCGAGGTCGCTCTCGAGCGTAGGGAACGCCGGCAGGTAGAGGTCGATGGTGAACGGGCCGAGCGCGGTGAGCATCCCGAGAATCAGAATGTAGACGAGTCGCTGGCGGCGCGACAGGGCGTCGCCTGGGTGGCGGGCAGTCGAGCGCAGTTGTGCGGCGCTGAAGACGGGAATTGCGGCAGTAGTCACGTAGGTGAGGTCCTCAAAGATGTGATTCGAACGGATGCTGGCCCAGCTGTATGCGGGCGGCGGCACCACGCGCAGTTTATCGGGCCGCACTCAGGGGTAAGCCGGGCCGGGCGTGTCGTATTCCCTGACGGCGCACATTTGTTGCGACCATCGTCAAAAAACCGTCCACCCACGCGACCGGGCGATGGCCGCCTGGCGGCCGTCATCCGCGCCAAACCCGAGTCTTTCGCCGGGTTCGGCGAGCTCCGTGAAGCAGAGTTCCGCGGCGCTCACGTGCCACGCGTGCCCCGCGGCGAGCCCCTTTGCCTCGGCGAGAATGGATGCTGCGCTCTCGACCTCCCCCGGCTCGCGCTCGACGATCTCGACGAGCCCGGTCTCGGCGTCGACGAGGTCGGCGAGTGCCGCCAGCGCACCCTCTGGCGTCATTCCGCGCCCGACTCCGTCGGCCACCGCATCGGCGACGCACTCGGTCAGGGCCTGCGCCGTGGAGACGAGCTGCACCTCTCCCGAGCCACGGAAGGTCTCGGCCTGCTCGGGCGCAAGCAGCCGCACGAGCAGCGAGGGCCCCGCGTAGATGATCACGCGGCGACCTGCCCGCGTTCGTCGGCGAGCCTTAAGCCTGCACGCGCGGCACAAATTTGGTGCGCGCGTTCAGGTTTGAGGCGCACGACGGACAGGTGCACCCTGGCTAGGCGAACTGGCGCGCGACGGAAGATGCTTCCACCAGCTCGCGAGCGGCCAGCCCGATGATCGCGCTGTAGGTCGGGTATGCGAAGCGCACCTTCGCGAGCGTGGCCACATCGACACCCGCGGCCATGGCCGTGGTCAGCGACTGGATCACCTCGACCGCGTTCTCGCCGGTGGCGTGAGCCCCGAGCAGAAACTCGCCCCGACGGTCTGAGATGAGTTTGAGAAAGCCCCGCTCCCGGTCGTCGATCACGGCGCGGTCCAGCCGCGAATAGGGCACCAGCACCACGCGGGCGTCCCGGTCCCGCAGCACGGCCTGCTCCTCCGTGAGCCCGACACCGGCATAGTCCGGGTCGGTGAACCCGCCGGCCGGCAGCAGATGCGGCGGAGTGCGCCGATTCACACCGAGCACGGCGTTCTCGGCTGCCGCTTCGCCCTCGAACTGCGCCGCCTGCACGAGCATGTCTCGTCCGTTCGCGTCACCGACCGCGTAGATGTGCGCCACAGAGCTGCGAAAGAAAGCGTCGATCACGATCGATGATCGGGCCGTCTCCACACCGGCTTCTTCCAGTCCCAGGTCCAGCACATCGGCGGGCCACCCGGTGGCCATGATCACGGCGTCGAAGGAACCAGTCATGGGCCGACCGTCACGGGTGAAGTGCATCGTGATGGAGTCATCCGCTTCCCGCACGAGGGAGTCAATGCCGCCGATGCCGAGGTGCACGGTGACCCCCTGGTCAACGAAAGCCTCGGTGACCGTGTCGGAGATGGACACATCGGAGTTGACCAGGATGCGCGGGGCCACGTCCAGCAAGGTGACCGCCGAACCGAACGCGGTGAACACCGTCACGAGCTGAGTGCCGGTGTTTCCGCCGCCGATCACGGCCAGACGGCCCGGAATGGCGGGCATATCCAGGATGTGCTCGGGAACGACCGCGAGTTCGGCGCCAGGAACGGGCAGCCGGCGGGAATGTCCGCCGACGCAGACGATGAACGTGTCCGCCGTCAGGGTTCGCCCGGAGTCGAGCACGACCGCGGAGTCACTCGTGAAACGGGCCCGACCTTCGAGCACGAGAGTGACCCCCGCGTCGGCGAAACGCTCCGCTTCGTTCTTGATGGACCGCACCCGGTCGACGGTGCTGGCCACCCGCGCCACGGTGGCCGGCCAGTCGATGGCACGCTCGGCGACGCTGATGCCATAGGTGTCGGCGGTGCGAATCTCCCGCACCATTCGCGCGGTCTTGGCCAGCACCCGAGTAGGCACGCAGCCCGTGTTCACACAGGTGCCGCCGAGCCGGTCCGCCTCGAGCACCGCCACCCGGGCCCCCAACTCTGCCGCGCGCAGAGCGGCCGCCGTGCCCGCCGGGCCTGCACCGATGACGATAACGTCGAAATGATCGGGCATGGTGCTCTCCATCTGTTCAGGATGTTGAGAATGGCAGATGCGGCTGGGAATATGCGCCCAGAAACCGGCCCGCGCTGTCCCGGCCGCCACCCCGTGCGCCTGCGCGCGTCACACCCGCACGTGCCCCCTCACTGTGGGTTGCGCGTGCAGGTGTGAGGCGCGCGCCCGGGGGGCCGGCACGCACCGGCGCGTCACGCGGCGGGCCGCCGCACGAATCCCTGCGGGTTCACGAGCACACCCTCGAACGCGAGCTCCGCCGCGCCGATCATGAGCAGGTCGGAGCCGAGCCGGGCCGAGTCGATCCGCACCTCCGCGAGCGCCTCAGGCAGCGTGAGCGCGGCCACGGCGTTGTCCAGCCGCTCGGGGTCGGCTGCCCGCAGGGCGGCAAGGAACCCGCCGAGCACCACAAGCTGCGGGTTGAGCACGTTGACGGCACCGGCCAGGGCCACGGCCAGGTAATCGAGCTGGCGGTGCACCTCGGCACGCACCTGCGGCGAATCTGAGGCGAGGAGCGCGCGCTCCAACTCGTCGGCATCCGTGGCGGCCAGGCCCGTGGCTGTGAGACCCAGCGCATCCAGCAGCGCGCTGCGGGTCACCTCGGCCTCCAGCGTTCCGCGGAATCCGGCCGAATCCAGCACATCGCTCTCACTCACCCGGGTGTGTCCGAATTCGCCGGCATACCCGGAGTGACCGCCCACGACCTGACCGCCCACGAGGAGCCCGCCGCCGATGCCGCTGGCACCGCCGTTGAGATAGATGAGGTCGGTGAGTCCCTGGCCCACGCCGAAATATCGCTCGGCGAGCACGCCGAGGCTCGCATCGTTCGCGGCAACCACGGCGAAGCCGGAAGCCGCGGCCAGTTGCTCGGCGAAGGGTTCGTCCACCCAGCCGAGGTGCGGCGCCCGCCGAACCACACCGTCGGTGGTGCGCACCAGGCCGGGCACCGCCACGCCCACGCCCACCACATCGAACTCCGTGTCGAGCTCGGCGCGCAGGTCGTCGATCACGGCCGCGGCCAGCCTGACCGCCTCGGCGGCGTCAGGGGACTGCTCCACGGGGCAGCGGATGCGCCGGTGCACGATTCCGCCGAGCCCGACGAGCCCCACGGTCACCGCATCGATCTCGGGGTGCACGGCGAGTACGGCCACACGGCCGTTCGCCTCGACAACCGGGCTGGGACGACCAACCTGCCTGGTCGCATCCGGTTGCCGTTCCGTCACCACGCCGAGCTGCGTCAGTTCGGCCACGAGCGCCGAAATGGTGGACCGGTTCAGCCCCGTGAGTCGCGTGAGGCCGGCGCGGGAGGTGGGGCCACCCCGGTGCACGGCTCGAAGGATGATCGACAGGTTGTGCCTGCGCACGTCGTCATGATTGTTCCCTTGCACGGCGGTCTCCATACCCTAGAAAATACAGGGTACCGCGGACAATCCCCGGAACGGCGTGTTAGGTTGCCAAGGTCAACAAATCACCAGAGACGCTGAGAACAAAGGACATCATGGAATTTCGTTACCTCGGAAACAGCGGGCTGAAAATCTCCGAAATCACCTACGGAAATTGGCTCACCCACGGCTCGCAGGTGGAGAACGAGACGGCGACCCGGTGCGTGCGCGCCGCCCTCGATGCCGGCATCAGCTCGTTCGACACCGCCGACGTGTACGCCAACACGGCGGCCGAGCAGGTGCTCGGCGATGCTTTGCGCGGCGAGCGCCGCCAGTCCCTCGAGATTTTCACCAAGGTGTTCGGTCCCACCGGACCCAAGGGCCACAACGACACCGGTCTCTCCCGCAAGCACATCCTCGAATCGATCGACGGCTCACTCACCCGGCTGCAGACCGACTACGTCGACCTCTACCAGGCGCACCGCTACGACGTGGAGACCCCGCTCGAGGAAACCATGCAGGCCTTCGCCGACGTGGTGCGCCAGGGCAAGGCCCTCTACATCGGCGTAAGCGAGTGGAACGCCGAGCAGCTGCGCGCCGGCCACGCGCTCGCCCGCGAGCTGGGATTCCAGCTCATCTCCAACCAGCCGCAGTACTCCATGCTGTGGCGAGTCATCGACGCCGAGGTGGTGCCGGCATCCGTCGACCTCGGCGTCTCGCAGATCGTCTGGTCGCCGGTGGCGCAGGGCGTGCTCACCGGCAAGTACCTGCCCGGTGCCGCGCCGCTCGAAGGCAGCCGGGCAACGGATGCCAAGGGCGGCGCCGACATGATCAGCCGCTGGATGAGCGACGAGGTTCTCACGGCGGTGCAGAAGCTGCGCCCGATCGCCGACGACCTCGGGCTCACCATGGCGCAGCTCTCCCTCTCCTGGGTGCTCTCCAACCCGAACGTTGCCTCGGCCATCATGGGAGCCTCGCGCCCGGAGCAGGTGGCCGACAACGTGAAGGCCGCCGGCGTGAAACTGGATGCCGGCGTGCTCGCCGCCATCGACGAGGTCACCCGCGACCTCGCCGAGTTCGACCCGCGCAAGACCACCTCCCCCGAGACTCGCCAGGCGTAGCGCCCGCCCCGGGCCCCGCCATCCGCTGCCCGATTTAACCGGCCGCCCCCACACAAAACCGGAGTTTCTGAGACACGCCGCGGTAACCCGCCACACCACCCGGCGTGTCTCGAAAATCCCCGGTTTTGCGCGACCCGGCTCCACCACGCCACGCCACACCACGCCACACCACACCACACCCACACCCACACCCACACCCACACAAAACCGGAGTCTCTGAGACACGCCGCGGTAACC